>DATCDL010000255.1:0-3186 GCA_036510715.1 Acidobacteriaceae bacterium | reverse complement strand
GCTTTAGTTTACGCGGTGGAGCTTCTAGCTTCCAGGTACTAGCTTCTAGGTAAAGGCAACGGCAAGTGCAGAAGCAGATCCCTGCGGGATGAGAGCTAGAAATGCAAAGGCAACAGCAAAGGCAACAGCAACAGCGAATGCGGGGGTCCTTCGCTTCGCTCCAGGATGACGGCGAAAAACGAGCAACGGCAACGGCACCCGCCAATACAGTGGTCCTTCCTCTTCGGCAGGTACTTAGGCAAGGCGGAAGTTTCTGCGCTTCAGTCGAGAGGATGGGGTTGCGTTGGGTGCTGGCTTCTTGTGGCTCCCACTCATAACGATGGAGCACCCAGATTTGTGGTGGTGGTGGGGTTGTGTTGCGGAGGGGGCTTGGCGTAGCGTCGGGGTGATAGGAGTTACGCGCGATGATGAAGCAGTTGGAGAGGATGTGCGGCTTGGTGATGGTTGGAGCGATGGCAGTGGGTGTGGCGGGAGCGCAGAGCGGGTCGGTCGATGGGGCGGCTGGCGGGGGCGCGGGGTTTGGGCCTTCGAATCCGTTTTATGCGGAGAGCACGCTGCCGTTTCAGGCTCCTCCGTTCGACAAGATCAAGGACTCGGATTATGAGCCTGCGATTGATGCGGGGATGGCGCAGGCTCGCGCGGAGAATGAGGCGATTGCGAATAGTGCCGCGGCGCCAACGTTTGAGAACACGATTGTGGCAATGGAGAAGTCGGGGCAGTTGCTGACGCGGGTGACGCAGGTGTTCTTCGGGATTACGTCGGCGAATACGAATGACACGCTGCAGAAGGTGCAGGAGATTGTGACTCCGAAGCTGACGGCGCTGCAGGACTCGATTTATTTGAATAGCAAATTGTTTGCTCGGGTGCAGACGCTTTATGACGAGCGCTCGAAGCTGGGGCTGGATGCGGAGTCGATGCGGTTGCTGGAGGTGGACTACAAGGCGTTTGTGAAGGCCGGGGCGAAGCTGAGCGACGCCGATAAGACGAAGCTGAAGAAGTTGAATGAAGAAGAGTCGGTGCTGTCGAATACGTTTATGAACAAGCTGCTGGCGGGGACGAAGGCGGCGGCGTACTCGACGACGGATAAGGCGATGCTGGCGGGGTTGAGCGACGCGCAGATGGAGGCGGCGGCGGTGGCGGCGAAGGGGCGCGGAGAGGCGGGCTATGTGATTCCGCTGCAGAATACGACGCAGCAACCGGACTTGACGTTCCTGAGCGATCGGGCGGCGCGGAAGGCTTTGTATGAAGACTCCTGGACTCGGACCGAGCGGGACGATGCGAACGATACGAGGGCGACGATTGCGCGGCTGGCGCAGGTGAGGGCAGAGAAGGCGGCGCTGCTGGGGTTCCCGAACTATGCGGCGTGGACGCTGCAGGACCAGATGGCGAAGACTCCAGAGGCGGCGCTGAAGTTTATGAATGCGCTGGTGGAGCCGGCGACCGCGAAGGCGAAGAGCGAGCAGAAGGAGATTCAGGCGCTGATCGATAAGCAGACCAGCGGGCTTGGAAATGGGATGGAAGGCGGGGGATTCCAGGTGCGGCCGTGGGACTGGAATTTTTATTCCGAGCAGGTGAGGAAGGCGAAGTATGACCTGGATGATGCGCAGGTGAAGCCTTACTTTGAGCTGCATCGCGTGTTGCAGGACGGTGTGTTTTATGCGGCGCATGAGTTGTATGGGATCAGCTTCAAGGAGCGCAAGGATATTCCGGTGTATCAGCCGGACGTGATGGTGTACGAGGTGTTCGATACGAATGGCAAGCCGATGGCGCTGGCTTACTTCGACTACTTCAAGAGGGATAACAAGTCGGGTGGGGCGTGGATGAGTGAGTTTGTGGGGCAGTCGAAGTTGATGGGCACGCTACCAGTGATTTATAACGTCGCGAACTTTCAGAAGCCCGCGCCGGGGCAGCCAGCGCTGATCAGCTTTGAGGACGTGACGACGATGTTCCATGAGTTTGGGCATGGGCTGCATGGGATCTTCGCGGACACCCAGTATCCGAGCTTGTCAGGGCCTAATGTGCCGAGGGATTTTGTGGAGTTTCCGTCGCAGTTCAATGAGCATTGGGCCAGCTATCCGCAGGTGTTCAAGCACTTTGCGGTGAACTACAAGACGGGCGCTCAGATGCCGGAAGAGTTGGTGGCGAAGATCAAGAAGGCGGCGAAGTTCGACCAGGGATACAAGGTGACCGAGGCGCTGGCTGCGGCGGAGATGGATATGCAGTGGCATCTGCTGCCGGCGAGTGCGCCGTTGCAGGATGTGGATGCGTTTGAGAAGGACGCGCTGACGAAGACGCACCTGAACCTGGCGGCGGTTCCTCCGCGGTATCGGTCGAGCTACTTCCTGCATATCTGGGCGAATGGATATGCTGCGGGATACTATGCCTACTCGTGGACGCAGATGCTGGATGATGCGGCGTACCAGTGGTTCGAGCAGAATGGCGGGCTGACCCGGGCGAATGGAGACCGGTTCCGGAAGATGGTGCTGTCGCGTGGGAATACAGAGGATTTGGAGAAGATGTATACGACGTGGCTGGGCGGTGAGCCTAGTGTTGCGCCGATGCTGAAGGATCTTGGATTGGTGGAGGACGGTGCCGGCAAATGATGACGACGGGGAGAGCGATGCGGACGATGGGTTGTGTGGTGGTGGCGGGGATGATGGCGGTTTGTTCGCAGGGTTATGGGCAGCAGAGTTCGACGCCGCAAACTTCGACGTCGCAGGCTGTGCCGCCTGCGGTTCCGGTGGCTCCTGTGGCTGTGGTGAGTGAGCAGGATAAAGAGCTTGCGAGGATGAAGGTGCAGCTTGAAGATTGGGCGCAGTTGGGGCGTTATCGCGCGGCGGACCTGGAGTTGCCGGGGACGCAGGAGGGTCGGGTGGTGTTCTATGGCGACTCGATTACGGATGCGTGGGTGGCGAATGGGGGGAAGTTTTTTCCGGGGAAGCCTTATGTGAATCGCGGGATCAGCGGGCAGACGACGCCGCAGATGCTGGTGCGGTTTCGGCAGGATGTGGTGGATCTGCATCCGGAGGCGGTGGTGATTCTGGCGGGGACGAATGACATTGCGGGGAATACCGGGCCGTCGACGCAGAGGATGATTGAGGATAATTTTCGGGGGATGGTGGAGATTGCGAAGGCGAATGGGATTCGCGTGATTCTGGCGTCGGTGCTGCCGGCGGCGCAGTATCC
>DATCDL010000254.1:0-5415 GCA_036510715.1 Acidobacteriaceae bacterium | reverse complement strand
AGGAACTCTTCGATGGTGGGAAGTGATTTGGGCATTCGGCGAGGCTGTCCACCCGACGTTCGGCAATCAAATGCGAAACGGGAATCTTGCCTACTCGAACCGAGTTGAGCGAAAGATCGGACTCGATCGTGGTCGGCGTCGGCGAGAACGCACCCGGTTTGCTCCTAAAAAGCTACCTCAATTCAAAGCAAAAAGGACTTCCCAGAAGGCGCTCGGTCCGCAAGGCGGAAACGCTTTAAAGCGCACAATATACATTATGTTAAGTAATGATGTGCCGTGATATCAATGAGTTACGACCCATTTTGTCCGATGAAGGAAAGATCGCTCCTAAATTGAAGCAAAGATCACTCCATCACGGAGAGTACCCCGGACCGAATCTAATTCCAAGAGAGGCATCAGCAATTGGTTCACGAAAGATAGTTCCGTCGCTTGACCAATGGGACTTTCGCAAAATCTGTGTCGTCGGTGACAATTGTAAGGCCAAAGCGTAATGCGACCGCGGCTTGCCAGGTATCATTTTCCCCAAGACGAAGCCCCTTCGCGGTTTGTTCGCGATCCACTCGAGAGGCAAAAAGGGCGATGTCCCGTCCAAAGGCGATCATTCGAAACCTGCGAAGAAAGCGGCGGGCTTCCCTCTCATTGCGTATGCCCGCCGCGTATTCATTTGCCGTTACGGGTGTGATCGCCATCGGAAGCGTTTTGTTTGCACGCATGAAACGCTTCGCAGGACCTTCCGGACCATCCATTCGGCGCAGCTCTGAATGGAGGTCGATGAGAAAATTGGTGTCTAAAAGAAACATTAGGCCGAGGACTTTCGTAGCAGATGAAGTCTTCGAGATGTCTCAAGCTCTTCGTCCGTTACGGTGGTTTTCCCGTTACCGAACTCGGCTTCAAGTAGCTCGAGAGCCTCCCCCATGGTTTCCGCCGGCTCGTCCCAAGAGGCTCGCCGCACCACTTCCGTGAAGGATTCACGCGGCGAACGCTTTGCTTTCTTCAGGATTTTATAGGCGTCCTCGGAGAGAGAAATGGTCTTAAAGCTCATACACAGAGTCATACACAGATACCGGGTCAAATCAAACTGGAAGATCGAATCTGAACGGATTTTAAGCGCCCGCCATGGAGTGATCTTTACTTCCGAAATCAATAGAAGCAAAGATCACTCCAAGTCTGCGCTTGAATTCAGCGAGGCATCATAAGCCACTATCCAATGGCTGCTTCTGCAGCTAGGCAGTTGGAGCTCTAGGAGCTTTCTTTCCTTCGTCGGACACCATTTGTCCGAGGAAGCAATTATAGCTCCAATTTGGAAGCAAAGATCACTCCATCGCCGACGATAACCTTTCTCTCCAGGCTTGGATCATCGTTCACGCGGCTGGCCATTGAATTGAACCCATCTACGAAAGAACGGATTATCAAAAATCATGCCTGCATTCGTACGTACTAGGAATTGTCGATCCACTAGTGCCTCGACAGCCGTAGATGCCGTGGATGTCGCCCGAAGTCCATACTCACGCAGGGTTTCTGCGGAGGTGGGTTGTTTGCCGTCTGCGATAGCTCTTAGTACACCGCGCTGGTTTATGGAAAGTGCATGCCAGTGGTTCAAGAACTCCGCGTGTAGCTCTACAAGTCCTATCGAATCAAATGCCGATGCGATGATTTCCTTCGGCGCTTTCCCTATAGCGAGGCTAAATACGGCTTTCGCCAAACGCACGATATCTCCAGTGCAAGGACCCGCAATCGCTACAATCTGGTCACCATAAGGGAAATTCGATAGCCCACCGATCTTTGCTCTTTTTTCGATCCAGCGAGCTATATGATCACCGGTAATTGGACCTACTTCCATCTGTTGCAGCTGTTTGAAAAATGGTGCCGTTGGGTCGGTCATCCAGTTCACTATCCGGTGGTCCGAACCTGTGAAGAGGTAGTTAAGATTCCGGTGTTCCTGCATTATGCCGCGAAGCTGCCAGTCGACGCGCGGTCCGCCGAGGGCACGAATTTCTTGAAACTCGTCGAGACAGACTGTCCAAACCTCATCATTTTCCGCGGCGCGCTCATTCAGGACGTTTAGCACGCTCTCCAAAGTTTTGTTTCCGTCATCTGGGCGAAGTTCACCGGTAATGGTAATTTTGCTGGCGGATACGCCTACGCTCTTCAGGTATTTACCTGCTATTTCGAGTGCTTTGGAAAGCCGTCCACCCTCTTCCTTAGGCGCCTCGTCCATAAGCTTTCGGGCCACTTCGCTCATATTTGCCGCGGTTGAAATATCGCAGTAAATGAAAGTGATTTTGGCCTTTTCAGCTGCATTTTTGATCAAGGAGGTCTTTCCCATGCGTCGTCGCCCAAAAATCAATAGGCGACGTCCTTGCTCGGTCATCAATTGCAGGAGTTGATCGGTAAGGGCTTCGCGGTCGGTGAAACTCCACCGGTTGCTGGGCGATTCAAAGAAAAATGGATTGGTGAAGGAGGTCATCCCCTCGATTGTGGCATCCGTTGACGCTACGTCAATAGCCGTAGCGTAAAAACACGTAACGTTAAACGCCGTCGAGTGATTTTAGCTATCTGCAGAATAGGACTGTCCGAGAGGGAGTGATCTTTCCTTCCGAAATCTATGGACGCAAAGATCGTTCCATTTTCCTATTTTGTCTTTCTGGGAATTGGTAAGACCCTAGATTCATGAGTCTTAGAAAAGCAGGTACTCCGATCGATGGGGTGAACTTTGCTTCGTCGGACACATGTTGTCCGAGGAGGCAAAGATCATTCCAATTTAGAAGCAATGTTCAGTCCATTGCGGACGGACCCGCGTTTCTGGTGATCAGATTGCTCTGACTTGGCTTGGGTTGTCGCCCCCAATCCCCTCCTTTGTTCGTTGTTCATGACTGTCGGCTGTCGCCGTCGGAGAGGGATAATTCAATTGGAGCCCAAGATTCCGCGTTCCTGAACGGCTTCGCGCCTCACGAAGCCAAGAGAACGATAACGCCCTAGACTCCGTCCTATTTGGAGTGATTTAGAAGAGACCTTGCGACAAATCGGACCAATCCTCGTCAAGGCCTACTGATGCTTCTCCTGCGAGGCGGCCGCTGCGCCTGTAGGCGGATTGGTGAGCGGATCGGCGAGGAATTTGCCGATGATTCGCGGGACTTCCGGCGAGGACAGGAGATTGTAATGACTGTAGCCAGGCACGATTGCCAACCGCGACTGCGAGAGTTGCGTGTTCTGCCATCCGGGTTCCTTCACGCCGCCGCCCACTAGCGCGAAGAACTCGGCGATGTGCTTCTGCGATATCGAATCGTTGTCGGCGAATACCAGAAGCACCGGCATCGGCAGCTGCGCGACATCCTTCGAGCAGTCATAGTCTTCACTCATCATCTTCCCGAATTTGTCGAGGAACTGCGGAAAGCGCTGCGGATCGGACCATTGCTTTGAAAACCGCCCCGTCGGCGTTTGCATCAAGTTTTCGGCCAGTGCCGCGCTCACCTGGCTCATGCCCCGTTGCGCTTCCGGATACCAGCCGGACCTGGCAGATGGCGACGAGATCACCACAAGGCGCCGTACCTTATCTCGATGCTGGATCGCGGCGCGGAGCGCGCTGGCGCCACCGAATGAATGGCCAACCAAGTCGGCATTCGGAATGTTGAGTTGGTCAAGCAACGCCGCGATGTCATCGCCCATCTGGGAGAAGCTCATGGGACGGTCCGTGTCCGCCGTGCGGCCGTGGCCCTGCATCTCTACCGCTATCACGCGCCGCGTCTTCGCCAACGGCTGCACCCATCCTTGCATCTGGCCAATGGTTGTCAGCCCGCCATGGATCAGCACAAGCGGTTTGCCCTCGCCGTAGACCTCGTGATACATCTTGATGCCGTTCACGGCTGCGTAGCTGCTGCTCACCGGTTTCATCTCGGCCTCTCCAAATTGGGGACACCGGTTTCAGACCCCGTGGTCTGTCTCCTGCGTCCGTGCGAAAGCCGCGAACGACACGCTTGTCGAATGCCAGAACGGACGCCACGATGTTCCCGGACGCCGCGGTTTCCGTTCGCTTCAATATGTAGCTCCGAACCCAAGGGATCCGGGTGCCTCCAAAGACGCATGTTATCTTTCGAAAAGGAGTAGCGTGGACTCAGTTATCATAGATTGTCGGGTCGACGCTGTTCGACCGTGGACGAGGAAATCATGAAGGTCAGAGTCTTAATATTTGCGGGCGCAGCGAATATGAATTGTAGCAAATTCGAGTCGCCAGCGCTCCAGCTACGATTTGTTTTGAGCCAACCTCCCGCCCAACACGGACGCCGGGACAGAAATTAGAATCAGTGCCAACGGGTACCAGGCAGGTCCGACGCCCCACATCGCGATTGCACCGGCAGTCGACAGTAGGATCCCGATAGACCCCAGCAGCAGAACATGTTTCCGAGGATTTCTCGGTGCCAGGCGAGCCGTGAAAAACCCGCCGGCTACGGCGGCAACAAGGCGATAAGAAAACGCCAGCATACAAAGGGAATTCGACATCTGCGGACCCCCAAGGGCGGGATAAATCCCCATGGCGTAAAGGACGATGTCGATAGAGATCGCAATCAGGAAGTTAGCCAAGATGCCGGCGAAGACCGCCCATGCGCTGCGCGGCCAAGAGCCCTTCGTTGCCGAGACTGAATTCATCTGCGACCTCCCTTGCGACCGGCGACGAAGGCCCCGAGGCGATCGAGGCTCTGCGACCATCCGGCCTTCTGCCCCTCCAGGTATTGGGCGGCGTCAGGCCCCATCCAGAGGACCTCGGTATGCAGCGTGAGCCTCGTCTTCCCATTTACCTCCTCAAAGGAAATCGTGTTCAGGATCTCGAATATCGCCTTTCCCTTCGGATCGAGGGCTGCGCCCTTGAACACGATCTTCCCGGGAGGCGTCACCTCAACGAAAGTCCCGGACATCGGGTAGACCGCGCCATCCGGCGCGTTCATGTCCAGGTGGATATGTCCCCGGGCTCGGGCCTCCCAGGCCTTCATCGTCGTCGTGAAGTCCCCGGGACCCCACCACGTCGCGACATGCTTCGGATTTGTCCAGGCATCAAACACGGCCTTGAGTGGCGCGTCGAAGACACGCACGAGGTCCAACACTTGGGAGGGGGAGGCAGCTTTCTTGGTGGTCAAGGTTTATTCTCCTTTTTAAGTTCCTTGAGGAAGGCATCCAGACGGTCGAACTTCTGCTCCCATTGGATGCGGTATTGGGCCGCCCAATCCGACACCTGCCTGATGGGTGCGGCCCTGAGGCGGCAAAAATGGCTCCTGCCCCGGCGGTGCTTCTCGATGAGGCGGGCGCGCAGGAGGTAGGCCAGATGCTTGGAGACGGCCTGCTGGGACATGCGGAACGGGCCGGCGAGGTCGCCCACGGTGGCAGGGCCCGCAGAGAGCCTGGCCAAGATAGACCGGCGAGTCG
>DATCDL010000253.1:0-11643 GCA_036510715.1 Acidobacteriaceae bacterium | reverse complement strand
GGGGTGAGGGGAAGAACGTCGCCAGCATGCAGCGGCCAGGTGGGAATCTTGGCCGCGTGCTGTATGGGGAAATGCAGGAGGAGGAACATCACCAGGCGCAGCGAAACGGCGACCATGCCGACGACAAAGAGAATTTTGCGCCAGCCGGCGAGCCGCGGCTTGGCGGGCGGAGGTTGGAGGTCGGCGGGCGGAATCTGGAGGGGATCAGGCATACAGGGCGGCCTCGAAGCGCTGGAGAGCGGCGTCGTCCCAGGCGTGGGTCGACTTGCGCCAGGTGTCGCCCTGCTCCTGCAGATAGTTGGGAAAATCGGAGCGGCAGAAGCTGGTGTGGGCGGCGAAGTCGATGAAGGCCTGGGCGGTGCCGTCGAGGTACAGAACGCATTGCTGGCCGTCGCGCGACCACTGAATGCTGGCGATTCGCTCCGCGTCGGGGCCCGCGAGCGAGGTGCGGTTGTAGATGAGCATGGCATCCATGATGCTGTGCTCGTGGACCTCCTGGGAGCGGTCGCAGGCGTAGAAGTAGCCTGCGTTGCCTTCGTCTTCGAAGACGGCCGTCCATGGAACGGTGGTGGAGTTGGAGGAGAGAAAGGCGTGGCCGGGGGTGAAGGTCAGGGAGTCCATACACATCTAGGGTACTAGCAGATGTTCACGAGGTAGAGAGCAGGCAGTGCGAAGGTCCAGCGCTTCGATACACTTATAGTGACGATGAAATTGCGCGGGTTTTATATTGGGCGGGCACAGCGGGTTGCCGGACTGCTGCTGCTGATGCTGTTTGGCGAGTGTTTGTGGACGATCGGTCATCAGCCGCTCGATGCGAACGACTATCGCTATGCGCACTGCGGGCGCGAGATGTGGGAAGCTCCGTCCGTGCTCCAGGGCTACTTCACGACCTGCGGAAATTTGAATGGCGATGGCACGTTTGCGTATCGGCTGGCGGGTTTTCCGTTGACCGTGCAGAGGATTGTGCTGCTCAGCGTCGACCACTTTCGCAAGCCGGAGAACCGGGTGTATGCGAATGGCAGCCTGAATGGAACGACCTGGGAGGCGCGCCACGAACTGCGGTTTGTGAAGTATCTGCTGCGTGTTCCGTTTGTGCTCTTTGCGCTGTGGCTGGGTGGCGGGCTTTGGTGGGTATCGAGACGATTGTTCGGCTCGGAGGGTGGTGCGTTCGCGCTGGCGATGTACTGTTTTTGTCCGGCCATTGTGAAGTACGCGACGCATCCGAACAACGAGATTCTAGCCATGTGGGGGCTGTATGGGCTGGTCTATACGGCGATGGGCGTGGCGCATGCATTGCAGGGGCCGCGGTCGAAGTGGAGGCCGCGAATTATTCTGCTGATCGTCGCCCTGGGACTCACGGCCACCGCGCATCTGCTGGCGGCGATGGTCGGATTCGCTGCGGGAGGAGTGTTCTTCTTCTACCTCGCGGAGCGGCGGAGGGCGTATGTCGCGCAGATCATGATCTATGCGGCGCTGGGCGCGATGGCGATCGTCTTTGCGGCCTTCAGCTTCAAGTTGACGGCGTTTCTGTATGTGTTCAGCGGAGGCAGCGGAAGGTTCTGGTTCTCGCTGGCCGCGGTGCGGCGGTTTGCAACGACTCCGGCGAATGCGGGAATTCTGATCGCAACGCTGGTCGCCGCCGTAATTTATTTTACGAGCAGGCGCAGCCGTTATTTCGGCAACACGGCGCCGCTGCTCATGCTGCTGGCGCTGTCTCCGCTGTATACGACGCAGGTCATCAGCGCTCCGTGGGTGTGGGCGCTGCCGTTCCTGTTTACGTTTGTCGGCGGCGTGTTTTCAGATGCGCTCCAGAGCAAGGATCGCAAGACGTATTTGTTCCTGACGTTAGGAGTGGTGGTGACCCAGGCAGCATTGTGCTGGGTCACGATTGCGGGAGTCCTGCCGGGTTGACGGCGGCACGCACCAGCATCCTGCTAGATACCCCGCAGACTCTGGGCTGACGTTGCAGACGACAATTCCGTATAGGCTTGAAGGAAGAGTCCTTCGAGGCGCCGCCGCATCATGAAGTTTCGCGCAACTGTTCTTTGCTCCGCCTTGGCCGCTGTTGTAATCACCTTCGCGCTGCTGCCGATGAGCGGCTGCAAGGGAGGCGTCAAAGGGCTGATGATGCGCTTTCATCATCGCAAGGCCACCTCCAAACCAAACACGACAGACTATGCCGGAAATGTAGAACGGCTCACCGGCTCACCGAAGCTGGCGACACTGCGCTGGCCGAACTTTTCCCCCGACCAGGCAACCGTCAAGACGTTCTACGACGACCGCAACGACGAGCTCGCATGGACGCGTAACGGCAAGCCAACGACCGCTGCGGTGGAGTTGATCCAACTCTTCCATGGTGCCGCGAACAAGGGTCTGCAGCCCGAGGACTATGACGCATCCCGCTGGGATGGCAGGCTGCAGGCGCTGGCTAACATCGCGAAGAGGAAGGATGATTCGGATGCGGCGCAGGATACCGTAGCGCAATTCGATGTGGCGATGACCATCTGTGCGATGCGATATCTGGAGGACCTGCATGTGGGGCGGGTGAATCCGCAGTCGCTTAACTTTGACATCGATGCGCCGACCAAACGAGCGGCGTTCGATGTCGCGACGCTGCTGAACGATCACGTCGTGGATGCCAATGATGTGGCTGCGGTGGCAGAGAGCGTCGAGCCGGAGAACCCGATGTACAAGGCGATGGAGCAGGCGCTGCCGAGTTATTTGTTGCTGGCGATGTCGCAGAACGCTGCTCCGGTGCAGCCGCTGCCGCAGTTGCCAACTGGGACCAAGCCGGTGGGCCTCGGCGGAGGGTATGCGGCCGTGCCGGAGTTGTGGGCTCGACTGCAGATCGAGGGCGATGCGGTGCCGAAAGCCAGCGATGATACCCCTGCTAGCGGTAACACCACTACTAGCGACGCAGCTTTGCAGGCTCCGAAGAGTTACAACGCGGAAGTGGTTGCGGCGGTGAAGCGCTACCAGACGCGGCATGGATTGCAAGATGATGGGCGGCTGGGGCAGGCGACCATCGACAGCCTGAATGTGCCGATCAGCGTGCGAGTGCAACAGATGGATGACTCGTTGGAGCGGTGGCGCTGGCTGCCGGATAACTACGTGCGGCCAAGCGTGCTGGTGAACCTGCCGGAGTTCATGCTGCGAGCGTTTGAGCCGGATCATACCCTCGCCTTCAAGATGAGGGTGGTGGATGGCGCGGCCAAGGGAAATCACGATACGCCAATGTTTGTGCGGCTCATGCGGTACGTGGTCTTTCGGCCGTACTGGAATCTACCGCCGTCCATCATCAAGAAGGAGATCGTGCCGCATGTGATGCGGAGCGGCTTGGGTTACTTGGAAGCCAACGATTACGAGGTCTACAAGTACGACGGCACCGTGGTGACGAACTATACGCTGCACGATCTGGAACACCTGCGGTACAGCGTGCGGCAGCGGCCAGGGCCGAAGAACTCGCTGGGGCTGGTGAAGTTTTTATTTCCGAATGAGTACGACGTCTATATGCATTCGACACCCGAGCTGGGGTTGTTTGGTCTGTCACGGCGGGATAGATCGCATGGCTGCGTGCGACTGCAGCATGCAGATCAGATGGCCCTGTGGGTGCTCCATGGCGACCAGAAAGATCCTGACGCGGAGAATGGCTGGGATGCGGACAAGGTGGATCTCGCCATGACTGGCCCGCTGAATAACAAGACGGTGAACCTGAGGACGCCACTGCCGGTGGTGATCGGCTACTTCACCGCGATGGCGGATGAGGATGGGACCATGCACTTCTTCGACGATCTTTATGGGTATGACAAGGGACTCGAAGCAGCGCTGGCCAAGGGTCGTCCGTATGACCGCAGCGAGCTGAAGGTCAATACGACGTTGACGCCCGGCGAAACGGAGTAGCAGATTCGGGCGCGGCGAGGCGTGCGGCAGCCACATCGCACTGCAATCGCTTCAGGTAGTCCTTGAGCCGCTGACCGCGGGGCTGTTCGAAGGTGCGATCGAGCACCTCGCACTGCGCGATGTGGTCGAGGCGAAAGACGCGGAAGTCCTCCCGCAGCTCACACCACGCAACCAGCGTCCACGTGCCGCTCCAGCAATACAGCGCGAGGGGTCGAACGGTGCGTTGCGAGACCTCGCCATCGAGTCGCGTATAAGCGAACGCCACGGCATGGCGGCCGGCACAGGCAGCATGGACGCGATCAAGCAGCCGACGCAGCGGCTGCGACATCTGAAAGCCCGGAGCGTACATAAGAATTGAGTCGAGGCTGTCGGCCAGCTCCTTCGGCAGGACGGCTTCTATGCGAGCCAACGCAGAGCTTGCCGCAACCGCGCACTCAGCTCCTCCCCAGGCTTTGACCAGCCGAGCGCCCAACACCAGCGCGGTCATCTCTTCACTCGTGAACATCAGCGGAGGCAGATCGAACTCGCGGCGCAGCGTGTAGCCCACACCCGCCTCGCCTTCGATCGGCTGGCCCGCGAGCTGTAAATCGCGGACATCGCGATAGATCGTTCGCTCCGAAACCTGAAGGCGCTCGGCGAGGGCGCGAGCAGTCTTCAGGCGGCCGGAGCGAAGCATCTGCACAATGCGGAAGAGACGGTCGGCGCGCCTCATGCGTTAGTCCCTGCGGCTATGCAATCCAACATGGTTGCCCTCGGAGTCCTGGAGGCAGGCGAAGAAGCCGAAGCCACCCGGAATTTCGGTGCGCGGCACCAGGATCGTAGCCCCCAGCTTGGTCGCGCGTTCGAGTGAAGCGTCGAGCTTGCCATCGACATTGAGATAGACGACGGTGCCATCCGTTGACGGCCTCTGCTGCGCACGCTGAACAATGCAACCACTCACGCCGCCCTCTTTCAACGGGAAGATGCTGCAAGGCTCTGGGCCCGGATAGGGAAGCAGCTTCGCATCCATCACCGTCTCGTAAAAATTCCTGGCGCGGCTGAAGTCGGTGACCGGAATCTCGAACCAGGTAACGGCGTTCGTTTCAAACTTGCTCATGGTATGTCTCCTCTGGAACTGAATTGACTACAGTCACACAGTAGGACAGGCCTCCTGACAGCATTGTGTCAGGAGCATGGCAGGAGTGGAGAAAGTTTTTAGTATGCGTCGCCGCCGGGGAGGGACCCTTTTGAACCGCCACCGAGTCCGCCATAAGACTCATCTGTCACGCTTCCGTGCATCGTGTCGAGGTTCTCAAAGCGTGTGAAGTCGGACAGATAGGCTAGCTTGACCGTGCCGGTGGGGCCGTTGCGCTGTTTGGCGATGATGATTTCAGCCTGTCCTTTGATGTCTTCGTTCTCCCGATCGTAGTACTCCTCGCGATGGATGAACGCGACCACGTCGGCATCCTGTTCAATCGATCCTGACTCGCGGAGATCGGAGAGCAGAGGCTTCTTATCGCCTTGACGCTGCTCGGAACCACGCGACAGCTGCGAGAGAGCGACGACGGGCACGCCGAGTTCCTTGGCAAGCGACTTGAGGCCGCGCGAGATCGCGCTGACCTCCTGCGTACGATTCTCGAATTGCTTTTTCGAGCTGCCCGAAGAACCCGTCATGAGCTGCAGGTAGTCGATCACGATGAGGTCGAGGTGGCCGTTTTCCTGCTGGCGCAATCTTCTTGCTTTGGCGCGCATCTCGGCGAGCGTGATCCCCGGCGTGTCGTCGATGTACATCTTGGAGTTCATCAAACGGTCGAGCGCTGCGATCAGCTTGCCCTTGTCCTCGCGGGGGATAAACCCGGTCTGCAATTTTCGCGATCCGACCATCGCCTCGCTGGCGAGCATGCGTCGCAGCAGCGATTCCTTGCTCATTTCGAGCGAGAAGACGGCGACGACTTTGCCATCTTTGACAGCGCAGTTCTGCGCAATGTTAATCGCCCACGCGGTCTTACCCATCGAAGGTCTCGCCGCAATAATGATGAGCTCGGAGTTCTGGAGGCCGCTCGTCATCTTGTCGAACTCAATGTAGTGGGTGGCCAGGCCAGTGACCTCGCGGCCCTGCTCATACAGCGCGTCGATGCTGCCGAAGGAGCTGGCGACAATCTCCGGGATATTCGAAAAGCCGCGCTGGATGGCCGAATCCGCGACCTCGGCGAGCCGCACTTCGATGTCGTTGAGAACCTTCGTGGCGTCCTCGGTCTGGTCCGAGGCCTGCACCATCCCATCGTTGAAGATGCCAAGAAGCTGGCGAAGGAGGCTCTTGTCCTTGACGATGCGGACGTAGGACTCGATGTTCGGATTGCGCGGAATACCCTCGGTGAGGAACGCGAGGTAGGGTTGCCCGCCGATGGCGTCGAGCTCTTTCTTCTTAGCCAAGGCGTCGAGTACGGTGATGTAGTCGACTGCGTGCCCCTGCGCGAGAAGCTCCATGATCACGCGATACACGCGCTGATGGGAGTCGAGCAGAAAGTCTTCAGGGCGAAGTTTTGCGGTTGCATCTGTGATGGCGACCGCGTCCAGAATCATCGCTCCAAGAACAGTAATCTCCGTCTGCACCGAAGCAGGGAGATGGTCGATCGAAATGGACTGGTCAAAGATTGCCATGGGCTTATCTTAGCGGGCTGGTCGGACACGTAGTAAGTTCAATTACAGGGTAAGAGACGGAGAATCCACAGTTGAGCGACAATTTGCAGAGATATCTGCCCGAATACGACGACGAAGAGGAGCGGCGTAAGCTCTCCGGCTTCTCCAAAGAGGAATTGCTCGATATGCTGATTCGCTCCTACAAGGAAAAACGGGTGATCGCAAAGATGCTTGACGAGCAGTTTGGAAAGCAGGAGCGTATCCGCGCCGTACTCGATGAGCAATCGAAACTGAGCCAGATGCCCGACGTCCCGGGGCCCGATGACATCAGGAAGATGCTGGAATAGCAAGCGCACGCACGATCTGCGCGGCGGCTTCAGCAGGCGTGCAGGTGCTGGTGTCGATTGAGAGGCGGGGCTTTGGCATGTGCCCTGTGTCGAAGGTGCCGGCGGCATGGAGTTGTTCGAAGAGCGGCACGGAGGTGAGTTTGCGAAACTGCTGGCGCGAGGGACTATCCATGCGGCTTTTCAGTTCGTCGAGCGGACATTGCAGTTCGATGAAGTCTACTTCGCTGCCGCTTTGCTTTAGCGTTTCGACCACGTTGGGAATGAAGGCGGCACTGACCGTGTTCTCCGGATTGAAGGTGAAGATCAGCGCGGGAAGTTTCGCCTCGCTCGCTTCCTCGAAGACCGAAAGCCAGATGTCTTCGCGCAAAGCGACGAAGGGTTCGCTGCCGAAGTCGAAGACGGTGAGCAACATGTCCACGACCTGGTGGTTGTGGAAGAGCTTGAACCCGGTGAGGGCCGCGAGTTCTTTTGCGACCGTGTATTTCCCCGTCGCGGGCAAACCGTAGAGGAAGATGAGTTTCATGGAGAGCTTTCTGCCACACCAGCCTGCTGGGGGAATCTTCAGGCTACGCAAGCGGACGCTGTGGGTGTGGAAGGAAATGTGGGAATCGGGGATGCTGGGTTCTATCCAGCCTGCGAGCTTGCGCTGCGCGGGTCTACGGAATCGGCTTCTCCTGCAGATGAAACAGCCGCTTGTCGTAGGTAACCCACTTGGTCCACTCGATGGTGAAACTCCGGACATCGGAATGCAGCGGATTGAGCAGATAGTTGGACGACTCTGGCGAGGGTGCTGAGGGGACGCGGAAGAGTGCCGAGGAGCGCTCGGTAAGCCAAGCGTCACCGATGGCGCGGGTGTGATCGAGGTCGCGTCGCCAATTTTCGGGCAGCGGCTCGCAAACCATCGCCGCGGCCCAGACGCTTTGGTCAACGCCGATCTTCATCATGCGGTAGGCATCTGGAAAGAGCCGGGGGTTCCCCTTCAGGTTTGCGAGAATTTCGACCAGTGCAACCGCAGGATGTTCGGACAGATAGACGATCCGCTTTCCCTTGGCTGCGGTATGCCAGCGGCCATCCGCCTTCTCTCCGCCCACGCCGTCGAGCTCGTCGTGACGGCTGATGCGCCAAAGCAGGTTCACGTCTCCGGGGTGCTCACTGCTCACGTGCCCGGTGCTCACGTATAGATGCCTTCGTCGAGCTGCCACAGCATGGACTCGACCAGCCGTCCGCCAGACTCGGTCTGGAGCATGTTCAGGGGTGCGCGGTCGCCCAGGCGGTCGTCCGGCGACCTCAGCCACTGCAACGCCTTGTCAGGATTGTCGAACACCTCTCCCGCGAGCCCGACGATGCGGGCGACCCGCACCGCGCGGTCCGTCTCTTCCTGCGAGAGCGGCTCGTTGCGAGCCTTGCGGTGCTTCAACGTCCGCGGAGAGATGACGATGTCCGACAGCTCCGTCGCGGTGAGTCCGCGCGCTCGCAGCTTGGTGAGCGAGGCCAGCGGAAGTCCGCCTTCGACGATCTCTGCAAGATTGAAGTCGGAGGTGGGAGTGATGCCAATCAGCTCGCCGAGATGTGGATGTGCCGCCATAAGTCTCGAGGTCTCGCCTAAGGACATTATGCCACATACCATAGCGGCAAGTTGTCTCTTATTGCGAAGAATGAGGCTGAACCGGACCGGTCTGCCTTGCCGCACGTAGGCTTACGTGCGGCAAGGCATTGAGGGCATGAGGTTTATTTCGCTGCAGAGTGGAGCAGCGAGCAGTGGCTGGCTTCGCGGCCGCAGAGGCATTTGTTGTCGGCAGCTGCGGTGGGCGAGCGTTCGGCGTAGAGCTTCTGCGCGGCGATCAGGCCGTCGCCGAACTTGGCGCCCAGCTGCGGAAGGGATTTCACGACCACCTGTTCGATCGCGCCGATCAGGGCGATCGTGTCCATGTAGTCGAAGAAGCCCAGATGCGCGATGCGGAAGATCTGCCCCTTCATCTCGCCCTGGCCGTTGGTGATGATGGCACCGAAGCGCGACTTGAGCTCCTTGACGAAGATGCCGGAGTCGACGCCCTCGGGTGCGAGGACGGCGGTCGCAGCGGTGCCAAACGCGTCGGGCGCGAAGAGCTTGAGGCCCATCGCCAGCATCGCCGCGCGCGTCATCGCAGAGATCGTTTCCGCGTTTTCGATGAGGCGCTTGCGGCCTTCTGCAAGGCTACCGTCACCCTGAGCGGCGATCCAGTCGAACGCCGCCCCGAGCGCCGCGATGAGCGCGACCGCGGGTGTGTAGGCCGACTCGCCGAGCTTCGCATTCTTTCGCTCTTTGCGGAGATCGAAGTAGTACCGAGGGTTGTACGTCGCCTCCATGCGGTCCCACGCGCGCGGGCTGACGGCGAGGTAGCTCAGGCCGGGAGGAATCATGACGGCCTTCTGCGAGCCGCCGACCAGGACGTCGACTCCCCAGCCGTCCATGTCGATGTGCGTGGTGCCGAGCCCGGTAATGGCGTCGACGATCAGCAGGGCCTCGGAGTGCGTGTCCTTGAGCAGCTTCGCGATGGCAGGGACGCAGTGCCTCACGCCCGTCGATGTCTCCGTTGCCTGCATAAACACGGCGCGGGTTTCGAGATGCAGCGACGCTTTCACCTCGTCGAGCGAAAAGGTCTGGCCGTAAGGCGCGCTGACCACGTCGACGTGGCAGCCGAAGGCCTTGGCAATGCCCGACCAGCGTTCGCCGAATTTACCAGCCGTGAGCACCAGCACGCGGTCCCCCGGAGAGGTCAGGTTGGAGACCGAAGCTTCCATGGCTCCGGTGCCGGAGCTCGAAAGCAGGATCACGTCGTTGGCGGTGCCGACGAACTCCTTGAGCTGCGCGAGGACGCGGGTGTACAGCGCACGGAATTCGGCAGTGCGGTGATGGATATCGGCCGCGGCCATGGCAAACTGAGCGGCGGGAAGAAGCGGTGTTGGACCAGGCGTGAAGAGACGTGTCTTACGGATCATGCAATCTATTTTAGCGGGTCACAGGTATAGCGAGCCGCACAGCTGACGAATGTCAGATGATTCCGGTGGCATTTGTCCCTTGTTCCGGTTGCTGGAGTGTTAGAGACTCGTAGCATGCTGATTGGAATGATTTGGACGACGCTTTTCTGGGCGTGGATTGGGACCGAAGTCCTGGTGCTGGTGGTCACGCGAACGCGGCGCGGCGACGGCGAGATCAGCGATCGCGGCTCCCTGGCGGTGCTGTGGGTGGTGATTTTTTGCTCAATGACTTTTGGTTCCACGTTGGGCGAGAGGTACGCTCCGGCTGCGTTTCATGCGGGGCACTGGCTGAAGTTCGTGTGCCTCGGAATCATGGCGCTGGGCCTCGTGATTCGGTGGACGGCAATCTACACGCTGGGCAAGTCGTTCAGCGCGAACGTGGCCATCCACGCGACCCAGAGGCTGAACCAGTCCGGGCTCTTCCGCTACATGCGCCACCCGTCCTACACCGGGATGGTGCTGATCTTCCTGGCGATCGGGCTGGGAACGCGGAACTGGCTGGGGCTGGGGCTGATCTTTGTTCCTCCGATGATCGCGCTGCTGTATCGCATCCACGTCGAGGAGCACGCCCTGACGGGTGCGTTCGGCGAGGAGTACGTGCAGTACAGCCAATCGACGAAGCGCCTTATCCCGGGCATTTACTGAGCTTTACACCGAGCTCGCGCAGCCGCCGGGTAAACTGGTGGATGACGAGGTGAGAACGATGGCTGCGATTGGTGACAAGTTAGGCAAAGACATTATTACGGCGATGAAGGCGCGCGAGCAGGAGACGCTGACGACGCTGCGTATGGTGAAGTCCGCGTTGAAGAACAAGGAGATTGACAAGCGCGAGGCGCTGACGGATGCCGAAGAGCAGCAGATTCTGACGACCATGCTGAAGCAGCGCAGGGAATCCATCGAGCAGTTTACGAAGGGCAACCGCCCCGAGCTGGCGGCCAAGGAAGCGGTCGAGATCGTGCTGATCGAGGCCTACATGCCGAAGGCGGCGGACGAGGATCATGTTCGCAAGCTCGTGCTGATGGCCATCGACCAGATGACAAAAAATGCTGGCGGCGTTCCCCCCGGCCCCAAGGATATGGGCGCAACCATGCGCGTAGCGCAGCAGTTTCTCCTCGCCGACGGCGTCCGCGCCGATGGAAAAATGGTCAGCGATCTGGTGAAGTCGGAGCTGGCGAAGGGAGCGTAACAACCACGTCGGTAGGACGTTTGCTTGCCTAACCTATTGCACTATCTCTATCTGGTGACGCGATGCGAGGGATTCTTGTACCTGTTGGAGTGGAGCGGCTCTTAGCGTACAGAAGATTTAGTGAAAAGTACTGGAAACTGCATGCCTTTCGCTTCTTCCCAATTTCTCTCAGAACGCCGCACGTCGGAGTCGGTCTTTGCGGAGATCACGGCACCTATAGGTTGGCGAGTCTTCACTGCAAAGAAGACTAATCCAACTTTAGAACCGCTCCTCAACGCAATCTGCTCGACCTCCTCTTCTGGAGAAAGCTTCAAGAGGGTGCGAACCAGATCGACAAGACCAACAAATCGCCTGGCACGCAAGGTGGCATTCCACAGGCGTATCGACCATACAGATAGCACCTCGTGCGCCGGTTGCACAATAGTACGCTGCTCAACCTCTACGTTTTCGTTCAATGCCATCTCTCGAATCTGACGCAGGGCAGCTGATGCGGGCCGCTCGGATACGCGATCTAGTACAGTCTGCTGCATTCGGCTCATAACTCGACCACCTCCACGTTCAGTCTATCTCCTC
>DATCDL010000252.1:0-2923 GCA_036510715.1 Acidobacteriaceae bacterium | reverse complement strand
CGTATACATGGGCCTCATCCTACCACTACTGCGCGCAGGGCGAGAGTCTTCGCGTGCCACTGCGCGTGGGGCGGGATGCTTCGCGTGCCACTGCGGTAGAGAGGGACGCTACTACGCATGACCGCTGCGGGTGGGGGCACTTCGCGTGGAGCTCCGCTGCGCGCGGAACTCCACTGCGGGTGGGACGGGAGTTAGGTGAGGGGCGTTGTGGTGGACTCGAGGTTGATGGCGCGGGGGAAGAGGATGTTGTTCTCGAGGTGGATGTGCTGGTGGAGGTCGCGCTCGAATTCGTTTAGACCGTCGTAGAAGGCGTGATAGGTGGGGCAGGCGCCCTCGGGTGGAGTGAATTGATTGCTGAGCTGACGAATCTCGGCGAGGAGAACGCCCGCTGCGTCATGCTCCTCGGTCATCATGGCGATGGGATTGGCAATCGTGCCGAAGCAGTTTTTCGGCTTCGCGGTTCCAGTGGTGGTGGAGCGCTCCAGCGAGGCAATGTAGGGAAACAAGACAGCCTCTTCCTTCGCAAAATGCTGGGTCATCTCTTCGTCGAGCTGTGCGAGCAGGGTTTGAATTCGTGGTAATTCCGCGTGCGTATCGCCGTGGCGGTTGACGACCTTCTGGGCGAGGATAGCGAGGCGCGGGAGTTCGGTTTTGGCGTAGGCATGATGCTTGGCGACGATGTGCGCGCTGAGCTTTTCGAGGGAAGCCTGCGACCAGTCTTCGGTGAGCGGGGCGGGGCCGTTGGCTGCGGTTTCGAGGGCTGCGAGGACGGCGTCGATTTCGAGATTGCTGGCGGCGCAGGCTTCGGCGAGGGGCTTGCGGCCACCGCAGCAGAAGTCGATTCCGAAGCGTTCGAAGACGCGGATGGAGGTGGGTTGCTGAAGGGCGATGTCGCGAACGGTTTGGGTGGCGGATGTCATGGTGTACTCCCTTGCAACCACATTAGAGAGTGGGGGAGAGGGATGCAGCGACTTAGGTCACACGCCGGGAAAAATCGGCGACGCAGTTTCTTTGATGGAGTGAGTTACGCGGGTGGTGACTTAAGTCGCTGCGTGTGGTGTACAGCGCGGATTATCGTGGGACTGCAAGCCGAATCAGAGAGGATCTAAACGATGTTTTGCTATCAGTGCGAACAGACTTCACAAGGCGTGGGTTGTCAGACACTTGGCGTTTGCGGCAAGGACGAGACCACCGCTTCATTGCAGGACCTGCTCATCCATGCAGTGAAAGGCATTTCGATTTATGCGCATGCTGCGCGGCAGTTGGGTGTGTCCGATCCGGAGATCGACGCGTTCACGATCCAGGCGGTGTTCTCCACGTTGACCAATGTGAACTTCGATCCGGAGCGGCTGGAGGTGCTGATTCATGAGGCCGTCGCCATGCGTGAGGTGGCGCGCCATCTTTATGAGAACGCTGCGGTTAAATCGGGGGCGGCGCCTGCGGAGTTTGGCGGGGTTGCAGCGTGGACTCCAGCGGTCACGATGGAAGGTTTGTTGGAGCAGGGGAGACAGGTGATCTTGCCGGCTCGGTTTCTTACTGAGAGCAGAGAGATTGCAGATCTGCAGGAGCTGATTCTTTACGGCATCAAGGGAGTTGCGGCGTATGCGGTGCATGCGCTGGCGCTGGGCGCGGGCGATCCGCAGTCGTTTGGAAAGATTCATGAGATTCTCGAGTTCCTGACGCACCCTTCGCCCACTGCGGAGGAGTTGCTGGGTACGGCGCTGGCGGTGGGTGAGTTGAACTATCGCGTGATGGAGATTCTGGATAAGGCGCATACGGAGACGTTCGGGCATCCGCAGCCGGCGAAGGTTCGGCTGGGTGCACGGAAGGGAAAAGCGATCCTGGTCTCGGGACATGATCTGCATGATCTGTATGCGTTGCTGGAGCAGACCAAGGGGCTCGGCATCCAGATTTATACGCATGGGGAGATGCTTCCGGCGCATGGGTATCCGGTGCTGAAAGCGTATGAACATCTTGCGGGAAACTATGGCGGAGCCTGGGTTGATCAGGCGAATGAATTTGCTGATTTTCCGGGCGCGATTCTGATGACGTCGAATTGTATTCAGCAGCCGCAGGTGTCGTATAAGGAGAGGATTTTTACAGCGGGAGCCGTGGCATGGCCCGGGGTGCAGCATATTGCAGATCAGGATTATGCTCCTGTGATTGCAGCGACGCTGCTCGCGCCGGGATATGCGGAAGATGGTTCGGATGAGGAGATTACTGTCGGGTTTGGACACAATGCGGTGCTGAGCGTTGCGGATAAGGTGATCGATGCGGTGAAGGCTGGAGCGATTCGGCACTTCTTTTTTATCGGCGGATGCGATGGCGCGCGGTCGGGGAGGAGTTACTATACGGAGCTCGCGGAGGCGGTGCCGAAGGACTGCCTGATACTGACGCTGGCTTGCGGGAAGTTCCGGTTCAACAAGCTGGACTTCGGCGAGATTGGCGGGCTGCCGCGGTTGCTGGATCTGGGGCAGTGTAATGACACGTACTCGGCGCTGCAGATTGCGCTGGCACTGGCGAAGGCGTTTGACTGTGGGGTGAATGAGCTGCCGCTGTCGCTGGTGCTGTCGTGGTATGAGCAGAAGGCGGTGGCCGTGCTGCTGACGCTGCTGCACCTGGGCGTGCGGAATATGCGGATCGGGCCGACGCTGCCGGCTTTCTTGTCGCCGGGCGTGCTTGCGCTGCTGAAGGAGAAGTACAACCTGATGGCGATTACGACGGCGGAGGCCGATCTGGCGGCGATGCTCGGCTGATGGTTCGGACTGGTTGATGGGAGACGCCCAGGGAGTGAATTCTCCGGGCGTCGTCTCTTGCGGGTGCATTTTCGAGTGAATGAGTAAGCGTGGGTGCGTGATGCGGAGGCTCTAACGGCCACTGCGGGGTGGGGGCGTTCGTTTGGCGGCCAAAGCCGCGCGGTTCT
>DATCDL010000251.1:0-4717 GCA_036510715.1 Acidobacteriaceae bacterium | reverse complement strand
AGATATTGGTGGGGCTGGAAGAGACGGAGCTTGCGGACCTGCTCTGTGGAGACGCGGCTGGCAGTGAAGTTGGCGACGCAGCCGGACTCGAACTCGACGCGGACGTTGGCGATGTCGGTCTTGCGAGAGAGGACGGGGAGGCCGACGGCGCGGACTTCTCTGACGGGGGAGTTGGTGAGCGCGAGGACGATGTCGAGGTCGTGGATCATGAGGTCCAGGACGACGTCGACGTCGAGGGAGCGCGGGGTAAAGATACTGAGGCGGTGGGCCTCGAAGAACATGGGGTGGTTGAGCTCGGCGATGGTCGCGGTGACGGCTGGGTTGAAGCGTTCGAGGTGGCCGATGGCGACGATGCGTTGGTGTTTATGCGCGAGGTCGAGGATGCGGTCGGCTTCGGCGAGAGTGGCGGCGAAGGGTTTTTCGATGAGGAGGTCGAGGTCAGCGAGCAGGAGTTGCTCGGCGACGGCGGCATGGTGGATGGTCGGGACGCAGATGGATGCGGCGTGCAGAGGGAGATTCGCGGCAAGTAGATCATCGAGTGTCGCGAAGGTGGGAATGTTGTAGGTGGCGGCGAAGGTGGAGCGGCGTGCGTCGTCGGGCTCGACGAGAGCGGCGAGGTGAACGAGCTCGGGGTGAGCTTGTTCAATCTCGCGATAGACGCGGAGATGGTTGCGCCCGAAGGCGCCGGCACCGACGACAGCTAAGCGGAGAGGAGGCACGTCTACTTCTTTGCCGATGCGTCTGGGAGCGGGGCCTCGACGGCCTCGCGGCAGCGTGCATAGAGGTCGAAGATCTGGGCTACCTGGTCTTCGGACTTCGGTGTGGAGGGAAGACCGAAGCCGGTTGAGGAAGCGGCCTTGCTCCCGAGGTTAGCGTGTGCGGAGACGAACTTGAGGAGGTCGAGCGCGATGTCTTCAGAACGACGAGGAGTGTTGTTGGTGCTGGATTCCATGGGTGCCTTTCGGAGCGTGTTGCTATGGGTGATGGTAGCGGTTCGACAGAGATGGTTGCAACGTGGGGGCAGCGAAGAGTTGGGTGGTGATCGGCCGGGACCGATGCAAGCGGGACGAAGCGGAGCCGGGGGGATGGGTACACCGGTACATCGGGATGCCGTAGATGAGCTTGATTATGCAGGAGAGAGAACGCCCGCGAACGCGGAGGAGAACGACATGAAGACGAATGAACTGCAGACGATTCTTGGATATCTGAATATTGGCCTTGCGATTGCGCACAACACGGGTGTGTCGATTGGACACTTTGGGAGTACCGACTTTATTCAGCTTGCAGAGATGGTGAATGGTCTGTTTCTGAAAGCGATCACGCCTGTTGCGAATACCGTCTTGGTGGGATCGGTGGCTGCAGCGCCAGTTGTGATCCATGCTCCGGCAGCCGCAGGTATAGCTGTTGTTGGCTAGGCAAGGAGCCGTGGTGCAAGAGCGTGGTTGATGTTGTGATGCGGGACAGCAGTTGAGGTTGGAGGCGTAATGAGCGGAGCAAGACGAGGATGGATGCTGCTGGTGGTGCTGGTGGCGATGATGGCCGGATGGGCCACGGTGGGAGAGGCCCAAATAGCGACGACGACTGTGCAGTTGACCGTGACGAGCCTGACGGGGACTGCCTTGCAAGTGGATGCCGGAATGGCTCCACCTGCAGGCGGTGGGTTTGAGGTCCGGTTGAGAGACTGGTGGTTCGGCATGGGTGTGGACGTTGCAGACCTGGTGCTGCGGAGTCCTGTTCGAAATTTCTCGATACCGCGTGCTGCCCAACTGGAGCGCTATTACGTGCGGATGTATGACGCGAGCACACCACCGGTGTACTCGCGGTTTTCAAGCGCAATTTTTGTGAATGTGCCGCTGAGCTGAGTTGCTGGGTGATGAACGTTAGAGCAAAGGAAGGTGGATGGATGACAAATTTCGAGGGAAAGGTGCTGCAGGAGTTGAGCGTGCTGAAGGCTCAGATGCAGCAGTTGATGGGGATTGGGCAGCCAGGCAGGCTGCACCAATTGGAGGCGCGTGTGGAGTCGCATGAGCGGAGTGTGCAGCGGCTGAAGGGAATTGCCGCTGCGTTGGGCGCTTTGTGGACCGTGGTGCATATCGCTATCGCGTATTTTACGGAGAAGCGCAACTAACAGGGGCAAATCGGAACGTCACTGCAATGGATGTTGTAGGTCCACTGCAGTGACGACACTGGATAGAGTTCGAGCGACCTGCAGGTCAGGTTACCCGATGTCCTCTGACCAGTTCTCCAGGTAGGCCTTAAAATCCGACATGAACTTGCCGCCGTCGGCGCCGTCGATGATGCGGTGATCGAAGCCGAGGGTGAAGTACTGGACGGTGCGGATGGCGATGGTGTCCTGGCCATCTTTGTCGGTGAGGACGACGGCTTCCTTGCTGAGACCGCCGATGCCAAGGATGGCGGACTGTGGTTGAGCAATGATGGGGGTTCCGAACTGCTCGCCGAAGATGCCGGAGTTGGTCAGGGTGAATGTGCCGCCGGCGACTTCGTCGGGTGCGAGCTTCTTATTGCGAGCGCGCTCTGCGAGGTCGACGATGGATCGCGCGATGCCGAGGAAGCTCTTTTCCTCTGTCTGCTTGATGACGGGAACGATCAGCCCCCATTCGAGCGCAACAGCGATTCCGATATTGATGTTCTTGTTGTAGCGGACAGCATCGCCCTGCATGGAGGCGTTGACGATGGGGTGCTTACGAAGAGCCTGTACGGCGGCGCGCGTGATGAACGGCATATAGGTCAGCTTTACGCCGTTGCGCTGCTCGTACTTGTTCTTTTCTTTTTCGCGCAACTTGACGATCCGCGTCATGTCTACTTTGAAGACGGTATGGACGTGCGGGCTGGTGGCCTTGGACTCGACCATACGCTTCGCGATGATGGCTCGCATCTTTGAAAGGGGTACGAGCTCGCCGGGTGCGGGAGAAGAGACGGTTGCGGCTGGTGCCTGCTTGGCTGGTGCGGGCGCTGCGGGAACTGGTGGGGGAGTTGGTGCGGGTGCCGCAGCCGGTGAGCCGCCTTCGAGGTGGCTGAGGATGTCCTGCTTGGTGATGCGACCCGACGCACCGGTGCCCGGAACCGTCTTGAGATCGACGTTGTTTTCGGAGGCGATCTTGCGAACCAATGGCGAGGAGCGCAGAGGTTCACCTGCTGATGCTGACGGCGCAGGAGTTGCCGCGGGCGCAGATGTGGCAGTGGCTGTAGCTGCGGGAGTCGCGGGCTTGGGAGCTGCGACTGGGGCGGCAGCACCACCTCCGATGACCGCAACGATGGTGTTGATGGTCACAGTCTCGCCTTCCTGAACGCGGATCTCTGTGAGAGTGCCTGCGATGGGAGAGGGGATCTCGGCGTCGACTTTGTCGGTGGAGATTTCGAAGATCGGTTCGTCGCGCGCGACCGTATCGCCGATCTTCTTGAGCCACTTTGTGAGTGTGCCCTCGGTGATGGACTCGCCCATCTGCGGCATCAGGACATCGGTGCCCGAACCAGCTGCTTCGGGGGCGGGAGCGGCGATGGACTCATCCTTGGCAGCGGTCGTTACGGCTGCGGGGGTGACGGTTTCCTGTTTGGCTGCGGGGGCGGGAGAGGCTTCTCCTGCATCGTTAATAGCGCAAACGACGGTTCCTACGACGACGGTGTCGCCTTCCTGGACCTTGATGTCGCCGAGGGTGCCGGCTGTAGGGGAGGGAATCTCGGCGTCGACCTTGTCGGTGGAGATTTCGAAGAGCGGTTCATCGCGGGCAACGGTGTCGCCGGGCTTTTTCAGCCACTTGGTGAGGGTGCCTTCAGTGATGGATTCGCCCATTTGGGGCATAACTACGTCGATAGGCATGGGAACTGTCTCCGGGAGGGTCTGAGGCACGAAAAGACTGTGACCTCAGGATTATACGGGTGTGAATGGGATGACGGCACGTATTCGGCGGACTCGGCGAGCATTATGTACTGCTCGGTATGGATAGATTAGGGACTGAGGGTGTGGGTGGCGAGGAGCTCGTCGAGGGAGTCGATGGCGAGCATCTGGCGCTGGAAGATGCGGCTGAAGTTCATCGAGACTCTGTTCGCGGCCTGCTCGAGCGTGGGTGGCGGGGTCTCTGGGGACTCGAGTTCGAGCGAGGTGACGGTGCGGTCCGCGATGCCACAGGGGACGATCCATTCGAAGTCGCGGAGGTCGGTGGTGACGTTGAGGGAGAAGCCGTGCGAGGTGACGGCCTGGGAGACATGGACTCCGATGGCCGCGATCTTCTTCTCGCGGATGCTCCCGCCGGGGAGGGTCCAGACGCCGGTGAGTTTGCAGATCCGCTGAACGGGAACGCCGAAGTCCTTGCAGGTGTGGATGAGGGCCTCCTCGATGAGGCGGACGAAGTCGACAGGACCGAGGTGGGGCCCGCGTTTGCCGGGGAGGTCGCCACGGAGGTCGAAGATGGGATAGCCAACTAGCTGGCCGGGACCGTGATACGTGACGTCGCCGCCCCGGTTGATCTCGTGGATCTCGACGCCTTTGCAGGCGAGGAGTTGGTCGGACGCGAGGATGTTGGCACGGCTCGCATTGCGGCCGAGGGTGAGGACGGGTGGGTGCTCGAGTAGGAGGAGGGTGTCGCCGATGACGCCAGCTTTGCGCGCAGCGACGACCTCGGCCTGGATGCGCAGCCCTTCGATGTAGGGGATGCGGCCGAGTTGGAGCAGGTGGATATGCATTGGTTAGATAAACGAG
>DATCDL010000250.1:0-9145 GCA_036510715.1 Acidobacteriaceae bacterium | reverse complement strand
AGGTCACAGACTTTGGCGCGCGCGATCTGAGCCCAGGCGACGATTACCCGGATTATGTCATCCCACTGGTCAGGGCAGTTGCTGCCGGACTAGTGGAACGCGGGGTCGCGCTCTGCGGTAGCGGCGTCGGGGCATCCATCTGCGCCAACAAGGTTGCCGGTGTACGCGCAGGGCTTATCCACGATGTTTTCTCTGCCCACCAGGGTGTGGAAGACGACGACATGAATGTGTTTTGCCTCGGTGGAAAGGTGATAGGGTCCGCGCTCGCCTGGGAATTGATCGAAACATTCCTTAGCGCTCGCTTTAGCGGCGCCCCGCGCCACCAACGCAGAGTCGACAAAGTGAAGGCCCTCGAAATGCATGAGGTTGCGCTTTGACGATATTCATTGAACCGACCGCATTCTGGTGCGACTGAAACGCGGCTGGCAGTTGCGGTTTGGCGGGATCGAGCCTCCCCATGCTGCGCACGCGGCAGCGTGACGTGTCCGCTATCGGCAGGGAGTTGGTACTTACAACACGCGTGACGGAGGAGGTTTAATGATCGAGATTCTGAAGGACTTTCCCGACAATGTTATTGCGCTTTCCTGCGAAGGACAGGTCACAAAAGAGGATTATGAAGGGATTCTTGTTCCGGCCGTTGTCGAAGCGCTGAAACGGCATGACAAGATCCGACTTCTCTACAAGACCTCTGCGAATTTCACCGGCTACGACCCAGGCGCCATCTGGGAGGACCTGAAGATTGGCGTGGAACATCCCACGCGTTGGGAGCGTATCGCGGTGGTCACAGACGTCGACTGGATCGTACAAATGATGAAGCTACTCAACTTCCTCATGCCCTGCCCCGCTAAGTTGTTTCCAACTTCAGAGTTCTCGCAGGCGCATGCCTGGATCATCGCCGCCAGTTAAGCCCGAAACGATGCAAGCAGCCAAGGGAATCAGGAATACCTATGAGCGTAATGTTGCAGGCATTTTATTGGGACTGTCCTGGGAAAGAGAAACAAGATCACAACTGGTGGAACTTTGTTGCAGAGCATGTTGAAGACCTTTCGAAATCCGGCTTCGATGCACTCTGGCTACCGCCTATCTCGAAGGCCGCCCGCACACGTTCGATGGGCTATGACCCCTACGATTACTTCGACCTGGGCGACTATGACCAGAAAGGTGGCAAGAAGACCTGGTACGGTAATCGCGCTGAACTCGTGGCGCTCATTAAGAAGGCGCATGACAACCGCATGGGCTGCTACGCGGACATGGTTATTAGTCATAACTCCGGCGGGGACGAAGAAGAAATTAACCCACTCGACGGGCAAAAGCGCTGGACCAAGTTCTATCCGAAAAGCGGCCGGTTCCCTCGCGATTGGAACTGTTTCCATCCCAGCCGGTATGAAGTTACGCTGGAAGGCGAACTCTTCGCCGACTTCCCGCACCTCTGTCATCGCAATCCGCTCGTCTACACCTCCATCATGGAATACGCGCAGTTGATTATCGAGGAGTTGGGCTTTGACGGTTTCCGCTTCGACTTCGTTAAAGGCTACGGTGCGTGGATGCTAGGCACAATCGCCAAATATCGCTACGTCAAGGAGGGCAAGGAATTCAGCCCCTTCGTGGTCGGCGAATACTGGGAGGACGGCGAAAGCATTGAGCAATGGCTCACCAAGGTGAACGGCTTCTCGGATAATCAAGTGGCCGCCTTCGACTTCCCGCTGCGCTACCAGTTGAAGAATGTCTGCGATACCTTTCACTACGATCTGCGAAAGCTTACACGCGACGGAGCCATAGTTGCCGATCGCCCCATGAAGGCCGTTACCTTTGTCGACAACCACGACATGGGCGGCAACACGATAGTCAATGACAAGATGCTGGCTTACTCCTACATCCTTGTGCATGAGGGCTATCCCAGCGTATTTTGGTACGACTACTACAACAACAGTCTGGCCCGTACCGGCACACCGAATGGCATTGACGCTCTCATCGCCGCACACCATCGCCATGCCGGTGGCGACTCGAAGATTCTGCATGTCGATCCGGATCTTTATATAATGCAGCGCTCTGGCTTTCGCGATGACGACGTGCAGCAATCGGGTCTGATCTACGTGCTCAACAACCTGGGCGACAAGTGGAGCGGCACCACGGTGAAGACGCAGTGGAAGAACCAGAAATTTGTCCCTGTCGCCTGGGACGGCCACGATAAAGCTGCTCCGAACGAACGCACTACGAACGCGGAAGGCAGCAGCGAGTTTCCGGCACCGCCGCGCGGCTATGTGGTCTACGCGCCGGCATAGCTCTGTAAATGGCGCATATTCTCGAACCGCAGTTTCAATCGTGTCAGCGCATTTTTGAAGAGAGGAAAACACATGGAATTGGGCATGATCGGATTAGGACGGATGGGATCCAACATGGTGCAGCGCCTTCTGCGGGCCGGTCACCGGTGCGTTGCTTACGACGTCCATCCGGAAGCCGCGCAAGCGCCCGTCAAAGACGGTGCAGTCGGCGCAACGTCGATTGAAGATTTTGCCAAGAAGCTGAAAGCACCTCGCGCCATCTGGATGATGGTGCCGGCCGCGGTGGTCGATGAGACGCTGAAGACTCTCATCCCGTTCCTCGAAAAGGATGATGTGGTCATCGACGGCGGCAACTCTTATTATCACGATGACATCCGCCGCGCTGCCGCGCTGAAGCCAAAGGGCATCCACTATGTGGACGCGGGAACAAGTGGCGGCGTCTGGGGATCGGAACGCGGCTACTGCCTGATGATCGGCGGGGATGATGACGTGGTGAAGCGTATCGACCCCATTTTTTCTGCCCTGGCCCCAAGCATCGATTCGGCGCCCCGCACGCCGGGTCGCGAGAAAGTAGGCGGCACCGCCGAACACGGCTATCTGCATTGTGGTCCGAGCGGCGCCGGCCACTTTGTCAAGATGGTCCACAACGGCATCGAGTACGGCATCATGGCATCGTATGCGGAAGGATTGAATATCCTGCACCATGCCAACGTGGGCAAGAAGAAGCAGACCGAGGACGCCGAGACCACGCCGCTGCGCCACCCCGAGTACTATCCGTACGACCTAAACATTGCCGACATCGCCGAGGTCTGGCGCCGCGGCAGCGTCATTGCTTCGTGGCTGCTCGACTTGGCCGCCATCTCTCTGCTCGATAGCCCGGACCTGGCGAAGTTCGCTGGACGCGTCTCCGACTCGGGGGAAGGACGCTGGACGATTACCGCAGCCATCGACGAGTCGGTTCCGGCCCCCGTTCTCAGCGCGGCGCTCTACGAACGATTCAGCTCGCGCGGTGAAGACGACTTTGCCGAAAAAGTGTTGTCGGCTCTGCGCTTTCAGTTCGGTGGCCATAAGGAAAAGGCCGCTGGCAGCAAGGCAGGCGATTGATGGCCAAGCCCCATTCGGACGCGCTAGTGATCTTCGGTGTGACAGGCGATTTGGCCCACAAGATGATCTTCCCGGCACTCTATGCAATGGTGAAAACAGGCGCCCTTAAAGTTCCGGTCATCGGTGTCGCTTTTCCAAAGTGGAGCATGGTGCGGTTGCACAAGCGTGTGACGGACAGCATAGAGCGATCAGGCAGAATCGATAATAAACGCGCATTGCAACATCTGCTCTCCCTGCTCAAGTATGTGAGCGGAGACTATAAAGACCCCGGCACATTCGCTGCCATCAAAGAGGTGCTGGGTGATTCGCAAAGGCCTGCGCACTATCTGGCAATTCCTCCCTCGCTCTTTGAGACCGTAATCAAAGGTCTTGGCGCCGCGAACCTCGCCGAGCACGCGCGCGTGATCGTAGAAAAACCATTTGGACGCGACCTGGCCTCAGCGCGCGAACTGAATAAAGTTGCGCATGCGGTGTTCCCGGAAGACTCGATCTTCCGCATCGATCACTTCCTCGGGAAGGAAGCGATCATGAATATCCTCTATTTCCGCTTCGCCAATTCGTTCCTTGAGCCGATCTGGAACCGCAACTACGTGGCAAGTATTCAGATCACTCTCTCAGAGAGTTTCGGCGTGGGGAAGCGCGGCGCGTTTTACGAAACGGCCGGCTGCTTGCGCGACGTGATCCAGAATCACCTCTTCCAGGTCGTCGCCCTCCTTGCCATGGAACCACCCGCGAGCCGGGACTTTGGTGCAGTGCACAACGAGCAGGCCAAAGTCTTTCAAGCCATGCGGCGTCTGAAGCCAGACGATGTGGTCCGCGGCCAGTACGCAGGTTACCGGAACCTGCCGGATGTAGCGAAGGGGTCCGACGTTGAGACCTTCTGCGCTCTGCGGCTATTCATCGATTCCTGGCGTTGGGAGGGGGTGCCATGGTACCTGCGTTCAGGAAAATATCTGCCAGATACTGCGACCGAGGTCTTGGTAGAGTTGAAACCGGCGCCGCAGAGGCTTTTCGCCGACTCCGAGCCGCCGACCGGACGATCGAATTATTTGCGCTTCCGGATCTCCCCCGACCCGGCGATTGCGCTTGCCGCGCGCGTCAAGCGCGCGGGCGAAGATTTCGTCGGAGAGCAGCGAGAGCTTTACCTGTCGGAAGAACAGTCGGGTGACGAAACGCCCTACGAGAGGCTTCTTAGCGACGCCATGGCTGGCGACGGCGCGCTCTTCACGCGAGAAAATGCGGTTGAGGCCGCGTGGAAGGTGGTCGATCCGGTCCTCAAGAACCATCACCGCATTCACGTTTACAAACGCCGCAGCTGGGGGCCGAAAGATGCTGACGCGATCATCGCTTCGGACGGCGGCTGGCATAACCCCAGCAGTGCAGACTCATCGGGATGAAGAGCCGGGCCCCGTCGTGTTCAGTTCACCCCAATCTTAGCCGGCCACACCAACGCAGCACCATTTTATCCACGAGAAATGGAATGAAAACGACCCAGAAACTTCATGAGATCGGCCAGAGCCTCTGGCTCGATAACATCACTCGCGGTCTGCTCGCCAGCGGTACTCTTCAACGCTACATCCAGGAGCTATCGATCACGGGTCTTACCTCGAATCCCACGATCTTCGATCATGCCATCAAGAATAGTCACGACTACGACGACGCCATCAGCCAGAAGATGAAAGAGGGCAAATCGGGCGAGGCTCTCTTCTTCGAATTGGCGATCGAGGACCTCCGGCAGGCCGCCGATCTCTTCCGGCCAATCCACGACCGGACGGATGGTGTGGATGGCTGGGTGTCGCTGGAGGTCTCGCCCATGCTGGCTCGCAGTACGGCCGGCACTCTCGCTGCGGCCAAGACTCTGCACGCCCGTGCGGAGCGGCCTAATCTCTTCATTAAGATCCCAGGCACCAGCGATGGACTCCCAGCGATTGAAGAAGCAATCTTTGCAGGCGTACCTGTCAACGTAACACTGCTGTTCTCGGGCGAGCAATATGTCGCGGCTGCCGAGGCATATCTGCGCGGCATCGAACGGCGCATCGCGGCCGGGCTGAATCCCGATGTCGGCTCCGTGGCATCACTATTCGTCAGTCGCTGGGACGTCGCGGTTGCGGATAAAGCACCGGAGGCCTTGCGCAACCAGCTTGGGATCGCGATCGCCAGGGATGCCTATGTGAGGTACCGCACCCTGCTTGATTCCCCGCGGTGGCGGCGCATCTTGAATGAAGGAGCTCGGCCCCAGCGCCTTCTCTGGGCCAGCACAGGGACCAAGGATCCCAAGGCATCCGACATCTTGTACGTTGAGGCTCTTGCCTTGCCCTCCACCATCAACACGATGCCCGAATCCACGCTGAAGGCTCTCGCCGCCCATGAAGAATTCGGCGAAGCCTTACCTTCAAACCCAGGCGAGAAATTGACAGAATTCGCCAAGGCCGGTATTGACACAGGCGCCGTGGCGGCCCAGCTCCTTGAAGAAGGGGTTGCTTCGTTCGCCAAGTCTTGGAAGGATTTGCTGGATTGCATAGCGTCCAAGAGCGAAGCGCTCAAGGCCGCGTGAGTGTTGACTGGGCCACGCTCCGCTGCTATCACGACACGACAGCTCATTCTTAGCCGAGTGCAACCTCAATCAAAATGGCTAATGCGCAAGAATAAGATAAACACACATGCCGACCCCAGCGGCAGCCAACAGCAGTCTCAGTATTACGGCGTCCCTCGACACCCCTCCCGGTACCCAGGTACCTGATTTCAATTCGCGAATGAGTTGAAAATGCCGCAGGACGGAACTGAGGATGACAATCACGCCTAAGCCCACCAACGTTACCCCGGACCAAACGGAGAGGCCCGTAGCGCGAGTGGGAAGATGGGATTCGTTCGCACTGAGTTGCCGGAAAAAACAGGCTGAACCGGCTGACCGCAAATCCGATATCGATCAAGCCCAGTCCCGTTCGAATCCAGGCCAGGAAAGTCCGCTCGGCAGCGAAATATTCCCTTGGATCTTGCTTTGCAGGTTTGTCCATTCACCAATTGTATTGAAAATGCAGGCGGAGCCCGATTCGGGCTCGCGACATTTGGTGCTGCACACACGACGCTCCGTGCGATTTTCTACTTGAGGCGTTCTGCTAAGAGATGGTCTGCAATTCGTATTGCGTTGACAATGATCGTCAGTGAAGGATTGACTGCGCTTGCTGAGACAAAGCAGGAGGCATCAACGACATTGCGAGCACAACGAACACTAAAGCCTTTCAGGCAAATTTGGCCAGAGCATACCACTTCGCCGGAATGTGTCAGGGTGAGAATTGCGCCCAATCCCGGTTGGCTGATTCTCCTTTCACGTCGTTCGACGAACGAGGGACGTAAGCGTTCGAACGACGATTCTACATCTCTGTGTAGATTTGACCAGTTTCAGCTGCAGCCTCTTGTTACGGTGAAAAATGGTGCGGCAGCGGTTCGCGAAAGAGCCAAAAGAGTCGCACAAAAATGGCATCGATCTTAACGCTCTATTGATGAAGGAGAGCAACTTGAAAAGTCACGCTGCCGCCGTCAGTTCCAAGAACGTGTCACGCTCCGAGCAGATCGAATTGTTGAACCAGGACTTGTCGCGCGAGTATCAGGCAATCATTGGATACATCGTCTATTCAAAAGTCATAAAGGGTGCTGAGTTCATGAACATTGCGGACGAACTTGAAAAGCACGCCGCGCAAGAACTGAATCATGCACTCATCATCGCAGAGCAGATTGACTATCTTGGCGGTATGCCGACGGTCGTAGCCAAGGCCGTCCGAACATCGGAAAAGGCAACAGAGATGTTGCAATTCGATCTCGAGAATGAAACGGATACGATTCGCAACTATCGCGAACGCGTCCGCCAATGCAAGGACCTAGCCGAATATGCCATGGGCGAACAGATTCGAGGAATTCTGATTAACGAACAAGATCACAAGATTGCGTTCGCGACTGCTCTGGGCAAGAGTGTGCCGAACCCACGTAATACAGCCTAACAAAGCCGATCGCATGAATGGCGGCTCCATAACAGGCGTATGATCTGGCGGAGAGCCAGACAGATGGCTTCTGGGTCGAAGGCAGGTACGGACCGGCGCTTTCGTCCAGGTTGTCCGTGGTCCAGTTCCGCAGTGGGTCGCCAACCGATTCGGGATCGACGCCAAAGCTTGCGGTCGACCTCAAGCTTTTTACCGCTCTGCTGACTAGGGGGTTCACGACAACCAGCAACACCAAAACTATCTCGCCTCTTCTGGTTGTGCAAAAGCTTGAATTCGAATAGCTCTAATGGTGGGTATAGATCGCACCCCCCACGATCACCGCCAACAAAGCTAGCGCAATCAGAATAAAGAAGGTGATTACCAGTCCGTTAATATGCTTGCGCACCGGCAAATCGCCTTGCGTGGAAGCAACAGGATCGTGTACCTCACGTTTCGCCTCGTGTTCAAAATCTTCGTATAGCTCAACTGCCTGGTCCTTCACTGTTGAATGCGCGTCCGCTGCAGAAGCTTCCCTGGGCATGGTGATTCTCCTGGGCGGCATCATCCCTGTATTTGCCGGCCTCAGCGATTCTCGTCCCTGATCGGGCACCTTGAATGGCCAATTAGGAACATGCTGCTCGCAGCCAAGGCGTCGCCAGTAGGATTTCGTCGTCCGCAATCACGCGGCAGCCCATTCCGCCGCCAGGGCTGTCAGGGAACTCCGTACCAACCAGCCCATAACGAGCAGCGACTGGCCAGAGCCAGCGCCGAGCGTTCAGTGAGTAGCGGGAGCGGTGGTATTCGCTGCAAGCGTCGATTCCCTGGAGCGGGCGAAGCATAGAATGGCGGCATGCCTATCTCGGAGCCTACCGGGCAGGATCTCAGCCAATTTGCCGAACTCGGCATTGCATTCCTGCTCTCGGCAGTAATCGGGTTGGAGCGCGAGATCCGCCACAAGAGCGCGGGACTTCGCACCTATACAGTCGTAGGCACCGCCGCTGCCCTTTTTCTGTTGATCTCGAAGTATGGCTTCACGAATGTTCTGGTCGCCGATCGCATTGTGCTTGATCCGTCCCGAGTGGCTGCGCAAATTGTCACCGGCATTGGTTTTATAGGCGCAGGCCTGATATTTGTACGAGGGGACCGAGTCGCAGGGCTTACAACCGCCGCTACGGTCTGGCTCGTTACGGGGATCGGCATGGCGTGTGGTGCCGGTCTTCCGCTGCTGGCGGTCGCTGCCACTGTCGCGTATTTTATCGTCGCGCTTGTTTTTCCAGTTCTCTTACGTGTTCTTCCGGGCATGCATATTCCTGCAGAACAGAGCGGGGATACAAAGCATGATTAGTGGATAGGTGGCTCGGGTGCGGCGTTTTCACTTCACAGCTGAATTGTGAAGCACATACCCCGCGCGCCAGGCGCAATCGAATGCGCTGCTCGATCTCGACAAGAACGACCATCAGGTCGCGCCACAGGCAGAGGACGACAGCGAGTTTCGAGGCGAGATCATTCGGCAGCCCATATCGCGCCAGGGCAGTCTCCGCGCTCCTTTCCATTCGCCAACTCTATATCGTGATCAAAAGCCCCTTCTAAAGGGATTCCGCAGAATGGCAATTCCCGAATCGGTATAGAGATCCTAGAATCACGCTAGGAACTCGTTGAAATTCGCCTGATTGGGTGGTCTTTGCTGGTGTTTTGCGCTTCTTCCCGGTTGAATTCTGTTTGAAGCGCGGGTCTGGCCAGTGTTTATAGGGTGTTGCAGGGCTGTCGGAAGCGATCGCGAGGGCC
>DATCDL010000249.1:0-7987 GCA_036510715.1 Acidobacteriaceae bacterium | reverse complement strand
TACGACGATCCATCAGCCACTGTCTGAAATCGGAGATATCGCGGTGCGCTCCATTTTAGACAGTCTTCGTCATAGCGAGGAGGGATCCGCTGACATGGCTCACCTGCGCGCCTTCCCGCCTTCGCTGGTAGTGCGCGACTCGACAAAACCACTCGCTAAATAACTTTTTCCTTGCTCGACGTTGCGATAAGTGTATACATTTGCAGAAACGATTCGACATATGCTTGGCTGTCGTTCGTTTCCGAGTCGCCGCGAGGAGCCCTATGAAACGATCTGTTACCGTCTTTTCACTCGCCTTCGCCATGTCAGTCTCCTGCGCAAAAGGTGCACCCACTTCCACAACCGCTCAGGAGATTGCGGCACAAGAGCTTGGGCTAATACCCGAGCCACTCTCCGTCCAAGCATTTGCAGCAACCTATACAGTTGCGGCTAAGAGCAGTGTCAGGACATCCGGTTCAGACTCACAGAATGCCGTACTTTTCCTCGAGGCGTTTTTGGAGCAGCGAGGCCTCACGGTGTCCGATCCTGCCGCAACAGAACCTGCTGCGATTCAACTTTCAACAGATGCCAATGATCCTACGATCGGACCGGAGGGCTACCACCTCATTGTGGCCAACTCGGGGATTACGATATCGGCCAACACCGGACAAGGCTTGTTCTATGGTTTGCAGACTCTCGAACAGATGTTTCCGCCTACGCACGCGGGTCCGGCGACAATTCATCAGGCGCAAATCACCGATAAGCCCGAGTATCCCTGGCGCGGCATCATGCTTGATGTCTCTCGGCACTACTTCCCTGTCCCGTTCGTCGAGCAACTGATCGACGTGGCAGCGTCCTACAAGCTGAACACCTTTCACTGGCACCTGGTCGATGACGAAGGATGGCGTATCCAGATCCGGAAATATCCGCGACTAACGCAGGTTGGCTCCTGCGGAGACCACGATCATCCACTCGGCTCCGCTCCTTGCAGGTTTTACACACAGCAGGACATTCGGGACATTGTCGCCTACGCAAAGAAGCGATATGTGACAATCGTTCCAGAAATCGAGGTACCGGGCCACTCCGCCGCAGCTCTGGCTGCCTATCCTGAGCTTGCCTGCAAGCCGATTGCAAGTAATGTGTACTGTCCCAGCCAACAGACCTTTCGCTTTCTTGAAAACGTTATGAACGAGGTAATGGAGCTGTTCCCCAGCAGCGACATTCACATCGGTGGCGATGAGGTATCACCGAAGGCATGGGATGCGTCTCCTCTGGCGCAATCGGTCATGCAGCAAAATCATCTAAGCGATGCCCACGCATTGCAGGCATGGATGGACCAGCGCATCGAAGAATACCTTGCCCGCCACGGCCGCCGCACGACGGAATGGGATGAGGTATTGGCAGGTGGAGTCTCAAAAAACGTCATCGTTATGGGATGGCGAGGGACAAACGGCGGCATCCTTGCCGCAGCCCATGGAAATGACGCGGTGATGGCTCCCGGAACCTGGATGTACTTCAACCGATACGAAGGGCCGAGCGCATGGGAACCGCTGGGTGCCAATCAAATCGACACGTTGCACGATGTATACGCGTATGGTCCAGACCTACGCAGTCTGTCAGCGGAAGAGCGCGGCCACATCCTGGGCGTTGAGGGGTGTCTTTGGACAGAGTTTGTACCGACCACGAACGTTGCATGGTTTCGTTTATTTCCCCGCCTGCTGGCCTTGTCGGAAATGGCATGGACCGCTCCTGCACAGAAGAATTGGAACAGCTTCCAGCAGCGCACAATCAATCAATATCCCCGCCTGGAAGCGCGCGGAATCCCGTTTTATATTCCGGGCCCGAACGAATTGACGGACACGGTTACGGAGGCGCAGCATCTCGCGGTTACTCTAACGAGTCCCGTGCCCGATTCGACGATGTATTACACGCTGGACGGAAGCTACCCGACTCCATCCGCAAAACAATACAGCGCTCCAATTTCGATCAACTTGAACCCGGGCGACGAAGTGCGTCTTCGTGTTGTAACGGTTCTAGCCAATGGCCGCTCGAGCACTCCCGCCGAGGCAAGCTACATCAGGCGCTGGAAAAATCTGACAAAGGATAACTAAAGATGAGTAAAAGTATTTCCCGCAGAGAAGCTATGAAAAACCTGGGTGGAGTTGCCTTGGGTTCAGCGCTGTTTTCGCAACCGGGCTTAGCGCAAGCGCAATCCTCTCCGGCTCCAAAAGCGCAGCCAACCGCGCAAAAACGACACTCATCTTCACAGAGACCGAATATTCTATGGATCACGGGAGAAGGTGTCCCAACAGCAGCTTTGAGTTGCTATGGTAGCCAACTAATCAAAACGCCCAACATCGATCGCCTCGCCCATGAGGGAATGCGGTTTGAAAACAGTTTCACAACCAATGCCCTGTGCGCCCCGAGCAGGGCGACGTTGCTTACCGGAAAATACAGCCACATGAATGGGATGACAACGAATCCTGAAGACACCATCGGCCAATATACGCCGGCGCACTTCGATGCCACGCAACAGACATTCCCTAAGCTGCTCAAGGAACTGGGCTACCAGACCGGGACTGTAGGCAAGTGGCATCTTCCAGCCAACCCCGGAGAAGCCGGCTTTGACTACTTCGTTTTCAAAAAAGGTGCAGGCGGACCATACTATGATCCCAATGGATACCTGCAAAATCCTCGTCTTGGCAGCACCGAAATCGAGCATGCAAGCTATCCGGGATACGAGACGGATACGGTTACAGATTTAGCGATCAAAGGCATCCAAAAGTTCAAAGAGACCTCAGACGAACCGTTCATGATGATGGTTCAGTTCTTCAATGATCATCGGCCATTTGATCCTCCGCATAAGTACGAGCATCTCTATGACAATGTGCGAATTCCTGAGCCTGGTACATTCTGGGACGACTATTCACATCGCGCAGCGGCGGCCCAAGAAGCCCGGATGCGAATCGAAGACATGCCGGACTACGATCCACCAAAAGATCTGACAGACCGCCAACGCAAACAATGGAACTATCAGCAATTCATGAGCCGATTCCTCGGCGCGTTGCACTCACAAGATGACAATATCGGCCGCTTGCTGAATTTTCTGGACGAATCCGGCTTGGCTGAAAACACGGTAGTCGTTTATACCTCCGACCATGGATTCTTTCTTGGCGACCACGGCTGGTTCGATAAGCGCTTCATGTACGAGCAAGCACTCCGGGTCCCTTTGATGGTCCGGTATCCCGGAGTCGTCAAAGCGGGAAGCGTACAAAAAGAATGTGCGGTCAATATCGACAACGCTCCTACCGTCCTCGACATTGCAGGGCATGCCATTCCGGCAGAGATGCAAGGTAAAAGCCTGCTTCCGATTTTGAAAGGTAATATCCCAACAGATTGGCGAACTTCTCTTTACTACCACTACTATGAATTCGCCTCGAACCACTGGGTCTTCCCCCACTACGGCATTCGCACCGAACAGTACAAGTTGATTTACTACTACACCGTCAACGAGTGGGAACTGTTTGATCTGAAGAAAGATCCGGATGAAATGGACAATCTTTTTGAATGGAGCGGATATAAGGTCCATCCTGCATACGAAAAGATAACGAACAATCTGGTAGCACAACTGCAACAGCTTCGCGATATGTACCAGGACAAAGGCGGAGGCACAATGAAGCTTTGGCCCACAGCCTCTTATGATTGAGATGCATCCTGAGTATGACTGCTGACTATCGGTAATTCTGGCTTGGCCGGTATCCTGCAATCCACATCTCTCAACCAAGGCTGTAACCCATGCGCAATATGGATGAAACTACGAGATAAAACATTTCCAAACGACGATGGTCTCAACGGCCAAACAACAATGGAGGCTACTTATCCAACCACATTGAAAAAGGAAGCACAGGATGAAGCAGTCTGGATTATTCCGTAAACCACTTTTGTCCCGAGCCGTGGTGCTGGCATTTGCGGTTAGCTGCTGTGGATGGAGCTACGCGTCGAATGTGAATTCCACCCCATTTGAGCGTATCGATTACTACGTTGCAAAGAATCAGAAGAAGCAAGGCTATCCGCACGATAGTGTCAACAATCTACATTCGGCAATATTTTTTATTCCACTCAAGCCTGATGCGAATGGCAACATTACGGCTGACACTGCATCAGGCTCGACCTTTGCTATGGAGGTTGCCGGAATGCGAGATGCCCTGACCCCCGGCACTAAACTTGTGTTGGGCCTCGGCTCCCTGACTCCTCTTGTTGGCAGGCCTGCCGCGCAGCATGCCTTTATTCGCAATATTCAAAAACTTTGCGACAGCTATGGATTTACTGGCTTAGATCTCGATTGGGAAGACTTTAACAATGGAAACGGCGCGAATCACGCTCCAGGCTATTCAGAAGTGGTGAAAGCAATTTCCTATAGCTTTCACCCTGAAGGATTCACCATATCGATCTCCTTCGCGACATGGGAGGCTGCCTATATCCCACTCGCAAAAGCCGTTGCGAATGATGTTGATTTCCTGAACCTGCAATGTTACTTCAGCGCGAACAACGCAATGAACATGGACACGTATCAACGAGTATTAGCCGACTATGTAAAAGCGGGCTTTGCGGCTCGCAGAATATATGTAGGTCTTCCAACTTATGCGATGGTCGATACAAAAAAAACGAATACCTCCGATAAATGGCGTAGTTGGGATCAACTGCTTGCTGCACGTGCCGACGTAGTCAATCGTAATCAATGGACGGATCCATCCAACGGGGCAACATATTATTTCAGCGGATTGAAGTTACTTTCCGCCAAAATCAACTATGCCAAATCTCATGGTTTTGCGGGAATTTTCACATGGGAGCTCACTTACGATACGCAATATCGAAATCCGCTTTCAGCCAACCGTCTTATCGATGAAACCGCACTCCTCACCACTTCCCCTTCGATCAGCCGCTAGATTGCGGATGAACATGGGTGGCGATCGTTGCCGTACGCTTTGAATTGCATTCCTGGAGAATAGGATGCACCGATCACGGTTCTATCCCGTCTTGCAGTTTTTGCTGTCTGTTTTTGTCTTTTCCATGGCACTGAATCCCTGTGCGGTGGCGCAGCAGAGTAAGTCAACTAACCACCAACTGACGGTGCAGGATGGGCACGTTGAACTGGGGTAGGCCGTTCCAAATCATCTCCGGCGAGATGCACTACGCGCGGATTCCGCGGGCCTACTGGCGTGCGCGGAGTGGGAGTGGCGCGGATATCCCTCATGGCTATTGAAGAATCCCGACATCGTCGTGCGTAGCTCCGACCCCGCGTACATGCGTGCGGTTAGGGTATGGATGCATCGACTGGGGCGAGAACTTGCGCCGCTGCAGGCTGGCAACGGTGGGCCCATGATTGCGGTGCAGGTGGACAACGAGTATGGATCGTTTGGTAAAGACCACGCCTACGTGGGGCAGATGCATCATCTGTTTTTGGATAGCGGCTTCACCAAGGCGCTGCTGTATATCGCAGATGGGCCGGCGCAGATTCAAAATGGCTCACTGCCCGAGCTTCCTGCGGTGGCTAACTTCGGTGTCGGCGACGCAAAGATTGCCTTCAAGGAACTGAAGAAGCTGCGCCCCAGTGGACCCTTCATGTCTGGGGAGTACTGGGATAGCTGGTTCGATCACTGGGGCGACAATCACAACACCACCGATGTAAAGCAGACGGCAGAAGAGTTGGAGTGGATGCTGAAGCAGGGCTACTCCGTGAACCTGTACATGTTTGAGGGAGGCACGAGCTTCGGCTGGGTGAACGGCGCCAACTACTCCAACAAAACCGGATATCTGCCCGATGTAACGAGCTGTGAATACGCCCCGCTGAGCGAGAGCGGTCAGCCCACACCTAAATACATGACTATGCGCACGGTGATTGCAGAAGCCACCGGCATCACTCCGCTACCGATTCCAGCGGCACCTCCGTCGTAGACGATCTCACCCTTCGATCTGTTGCAGACGGCGTCCCTCTGGTCGACGCTTCCCTCGCCACTAAAGTCTGAAAATCCACTCACGATGTCGGCCGTGGGGCAGGCCTACGGATACATACTCTGCCGCACGACGGTTCCGCTCGATACGCAGGGCACTCTCGAGCTCGAGAGCCAGCACGACTATGCGCGGATCTATGTGAATGGAAGGCCGGTTGGCGTGCTGGATCGTCGCCTAAGGAAGAGTCGCATCGACATCAAGGCGCAGAAGGGTGACCGGCTCAACATCCTCGTCGAGAACATTGGACGTGTCAACTTCACCAAGGCGATTTGCGGCGAACGTGGCGGATTTCTTGGCGGCGTGCTCCTGGACGGCGCGCCACTGCACCACTGACAGACGTTCCCGTTGCAAATGACCAATCCTGCGAAGCTGGCCTATGCGACAAAGGCCTGCGCGGGGCCATGCTTCTATCGCGGAACGTTTACAACTACATCTGCGGCGGATACCTTCCTCGACACAAGCGCATTTGTGAAGGGCTTCGTCTGGGTGAACAGGGATCTCCTGGGACGGGTTTGGGATATCGGGCCGCAGCGCATGCTGCATCTGCCGGGCCCATGGCTTCGCAATGGTCGCAACGAGGTAATCGACTTCGATCTACAGTGTGTAGCGAAGCCCGTGCTGGAGGGTCGCGACAAGCCGATCCTCGACACATCGCCAACTCCAACCGCAGAGTAACTTCCCGCAGCGGTTGGAGTCGGCGTTCAGGTCCAGAGTCAGGGTCTGAAACGGTGCGAGATGAAACGCATCCGGCTGCCCGGTGCGAGCGCGTCCATCTGCGACGCTCAGTTCACTAGCATGTCACTATTGAGAAGCACTGTGCCCTCGTCCATCATCAGCGCGAAATGTTCAGGTGCATCTGAACCCCGTGTCCCACTGAGCGGTACTAAACCGACAGCAGCTTGGCTTCAGTCATCACCTTGTCATCGTTCGTCGTATTCCAGAACCAATCAGGCCGACCAATGGAGACGTCCGTTTCAACCGGCATCCCTGACAACGGAAGATCGTTCTTGGATCGCGAATGTTTACGATTAGCGCGGCGGTCGAAGTTCGCCGCGTGAGACCGCACGTCACCTGTTCGCGTTCACCAGTTGGGTGAGCACCGGCAGGAACTGGAACCGCACGCTCTCCGACTGCTTCTTCGCCTCTTCGATTGTGCTGAGGCTCGCAGTCTTCCAGCCCTCGGGCGATGGCGTTCGATCTGAGAGATGCCGCATCGCCTCCTGGCCGATTTCCGCGAGCTTCTCCAGTTGTTCGGCGCGCATCTGCACTGGCTGCAGACGGGGAGCACTGGCCATAGCTCGCAGTACCTCGGGCGCGGCTGCACTCTCCTGCGCGAAAAATCCATCCAGCGTCTTGCGAGCCTCTTCTACCGAAGCAGAGGTGCTCGTCGGATGGGCCAGCAGCGTCTGCGCAGCCAGCTCGAGATTATGGCGGATCGGAGGGTCCGGCCGCACCGCGTCGACAAAGCTCGTAAGCGGCGTGAGCTGCGATGTATGCTGCTGTTGATAACGCTCGCCAAAGCGGACTGGCTCAAAGGCCTCTGCGAAGGTACGCAACGCGCCGATCTTCTCGGAACCCAGCAGGTCGCGAAGTCCGGCGTCCTCACTCTTCAGGTGCTGCAGGTTCATCGTTTCCAACTCAACCGAGACCGGCTCCAGGCGGCGATACATATCGTTTACATCGCGCACATTCTGCGCCGACCAGAAGCGCTCTGCAATCGCCGCGGTTCGCGGCCAGATTCGCGAATCGATGGTGCGCGCGTCAATTTGCTCGCCCCACATGCAGACCTCGCCTCCGAGGATGAGTTTCTGTTGCTCCGGGGTGAGGTCCGTGTTGGCTGGAACCGGGTCGGCAAGATACGGTGTGGCTGCCGGCTGCATGCCGTCCAGATAATACGGCGCAGAGAGCACTCCCTGATAGCCTTGTTGCGCTCCCTTGGCCAGCGACGCCACTCCGCGCCAGGACTGCACAACTACATCCTTGGGAAGCGCCGGGT
>DATCDL010000248.1:0-9069 GCA_036510715.1 Acidobacteriaceae bacterium | reverse complement strand
GAGGCCGTAGGGGCCGCCGGCGACCATGAAGTAGGTCGCGCCCAGCAGCGGCAAGAGACGCATCTTGTTTCTGGCAGGAATGCTGCGGCGCGCCAGGCGCACGGTGCGCGGGTTCGTCGCGAGGTCTATGGCGGCGATCTCCTGGAAGGGAGTGGGATAACGATGCTCTCTGCACTCTAACGCTAAATCTCGCGTGATGCGCAGGTCGCTTGTTCGGGATGGCACTCCGCAGGCTATAATCGACTTCGGACCCGCAGGAGAGTTGGCCGAGTGGCTGAAGGCGGCGGTTTGCTAAACCGTTATAGGACCAAAAGTTCTATCGGGGGTTCGAATCCCCCACTCTCCGCCACACCTTTATAATGAATGACTTACGGGGCTGGCCACACTGTTGGCTACACTTTGCGACAGTGGGACTTGCTTGATACGTACGTGTGATATTCGGTTGAAGCAGCTGCTGATCGGTACTAGCGATCAGGAGAATTTGCGATGCCAGGAACAAGTGTCCGCCTTAAGATGAGGGTGAAGCTTTCTAATGGGAGCCCGCCTACGTCGATCCAGTCTTCGCCTCAAATAACAAACTTAAGCCCCTATATAGCCGTGTCGATGGCAAGCCACGGCACCCCCCCGGAACCGCCGCAGCGCCGCGGACTCGTACATCGCCTCCTCCAACCCAGGGTCCGACAGGTTGAACCACTGCTGCACGAAGTACATCCGCAGCATGATCAACAACCCCACCGGCTGCCGCCCGTTGCCCGCCTACGCGTAGTGCAGACGTGCCAGCGACTCCAGCGCTGACCAGGGAACGATCTCCTCCATCTCGTTCAGAAATAACTCACGCCGACTCTTCCGCCCGTACTTCTCAAACACTCCCTGACTCGCCAGACTCTGCTGCTTCATCGCTCCCACCTCACTCCTATCTGATTAATCAATCAGGACGCGCATGCAGAACTTGTGCAGAGTCTCCCCAGGGTTTCCGTGCTGTGTCGTTGATATAAGCCGCGACATCGCGTGCGACGGCGTTAGTCGTCATCGCGTGGCGCGGAGCGGGCCACCACACTGCCGATCGCCACGGCAAGCAAGTCCAGTATCCAATTGACGACAACCTCGGGAATGCTGACCCAAGATGCCCCGTTCGTCAGATCAGTCCAGGTCTCCCATTCGACACCGCTGCGTTCGATGATCCAGCGCCGACTTTTGCGCCAGAGATTCGTATCGCCTTCGTGCTTTCGTCTCTTGCTGTTCTCCCGGTACGGCACAATGAGGTCGATGTCCCGTTCGGACAGCCGGGCCTGAGCACTTTTGCTCACTTGATGAGATAGAGGGTCGATGTGAGCAGTCGGGTACAGCGCGGGAACATGTCGGAGTGCAAGGCTTCAGTGGTGAACGAAAGCGAGACTTTCCTCCACTGCAGCCTCGTCGGATGCGCGACTAGAGGGTATGGGGTTTACACAATGAAGATCTGTACCGATCCATTCAATGCGCAAAGACGTGCCGTTGTCGACCAATGTCATCGTCTCAACGCGGAAAATCCGCAATCACGGGAGGGCAAGAAAGCCAGATTAATCCCGCACATCTTTCCGGAGAGTAGCAGGTCCTATCGGCCTATTCTCGACGTCCACTTGACAATCTACCGTTGATCAGTGGTACCTTTCTGTCACAAGTCTTGCCAATGGAATCGTTACCATTTTTGAATGGGAACGTTACCACTACCGAAGCGACCTATCGATGTCACGCATGGAGTGGAACGAAATCCATGCTCGGGAAGACAACATACTGATTCGAGGATGCTCATGCGCAAATCATTGTTCCGTGTACTGCCGTTCTGCTTGTTGTTTATGGTGTTCGTTGTTTTGGATGGCAGTGCCCAGGAGTTTCGCGGCACAATCCGTGGAACAGTTGTCGATGCCTCAGGCGCAATGGTTCGCAACGCCTCGATCGTCGCTACCGGGCCAACCCAGACGTATAGGGCACGCAGTGGAGCCAACGGGGAGTTCACGATACCCTTCGTCCAACCTGCGTCCTACGACGTCTCCATCGAGGCTAAGGGCTTCAAGTCTGAATTACGGCCTGGAGTGGTGATTGACATCAACTCCCAGATCAACCTGAAAGTTGCGCTGCAGGTCGGTTCGGTTGGAGAGACCGTTACTGTTGAGGCGACCTCTGGCCTAGTGCTGAATACGGAAGATGCCTCCGGCGGCACGATCATGGACCCGGACAAGATTCAGAATCTGCCTCTGAACGGCCGTCAAGCTTACATGCTGTTATCTCTGACGCCAGGTACACAGTTCACTCAAACCCAATTCGGAGCCAGCGGTTACTCGGGTACGCGCGGTTGGGACGAGTCCAACGCCTATTCGATCAACGGGCAGAGCGGCAGTTTCAACCAGTTCACGCTGGATGGTGCACCGGTCTCGCAGGAGAACGGCGGTGGTTCGGGTACCTGGAATATCTCTCCTAATATCGACGCCATCGATGAATTCAAAGTGATGACGAACACCTATGATGCCCAATACGGGCGCTATGCAGGCGGTACCGTCAGCACGGTTCTCAAGAGCGGCACACGGAAGTTCCATGGAACAGTATTCGACTTCTGGCGCAACTCGATCATGGATTCCAACACCTTCACCTTGAATCAAGAAAACGCCAAGAAGCCCCACCATAATGAGCACCAGTTTGGAGGCACGATCGGTGGTCCAATCTGGAAGAACAAGACATTCTTCTTCTTCAGCTTTGAAGGTTGGCGCGAGGTGCTACCGGGTTCATTGGTCAATACCGTCCCCTCGGCGGATATGTATCCAGACGCAAACGGCAACGTCAACCTGACCGGCTATCAGATTGCGAACGGATGGGGCCACATTTACGATCCGGCAACGGTGCACTGCATTGTCCCCGGGCAAACTCCGTGTGCTGAATATGAGCGCGACCCATTTCCCAACGACACAATTCCTGCCAATCGCATCAGTCCCACTGCGCTCAAGATTATGAATTTGTTCCCCAAGGCTACGAAGCCTGGATACAGCAACAACTTCGTCTATAACGGCTCCAATCCTTATCATTACAACCAGCCCATTGGACGCATCGATCACAGCTTCAGCAACTCGACCAAAATGTCCGGCACGTTCGCCTGGTGGTCTGGCTTGGAGTACCGCAACGGAAATGGCTTTGCGGGTCCTGCGACCAATGGAAACATCGAAAACTATCGTTCCAGCCTGACGCAGACCATCGACCTCACGCACATCTTCCTCCAGAATCTGTTTGGCGATGTGCGTGTGTCATACAATCGCGCGTGGAATCGTAGTCCAGACGGATCTGTTTCTGCAGGTCTGGCAACCCTTGCTGCCTCCGACCTGGGCCTCAGCATGCCGGCCATTCCGACAACCAACAACAAATGGGCTCCCGAGATCGGCATCCAGGGGTACTCGACACTGATTGGGAACACCGTTAGCCCGAGCATGTTTGAGACCTACTCTCTCACTCCCTCGTTGACGGAAGTGATCCACCATCACACGCTGCACTATGGCACCGACATCATGTTGTTCCACGATGTTTCGGGCGGCATTGGTCAGCCCAACGGCACCTTCGGCTTCGGAACCGGTTATACCTGGCAGTATCCGAAGAATGGCAATTCCACTGGCGGTGCGATTGCTGATCTCCTTTTAGGTTATCCAGATGGCGGCAGCCTGCAGGACAATGAAAGTCCGTACGTGTCCTATAACGCCTATGGGGCTTACATTCAGGATGACTGGAAGGTACGGCACAATCTAACTTTGAACATTGGCATTCGTTGGGATACGGAGACATCTCCTGTCGACCGTCGGAATCACCTTGCTGCCGGACTCTGCTTGACTTGCGTGAATCCGGTCTCCAGCTTGATCTCCGGCGGAATTCTTCCCAATGGCGCGACCATGGTAAGCCCCATCCTTGGTACCGCACAGTTTGCGAGCAGCAGTTTTACCGCCTACGACAACACCCTTGGAACCTTCCAGCCCAAGTTCGGGTTCAGCTACGGTTTGCGAAATAACCTGGTAGTTCGCGGCGGCTGGGGACTCGGCACGGCTCTGGGTATCGAGTTGGGCGGCGCTAGTCCCTGGCAGCAGACTACCAATTACAACGCGCAATCCAACTCCGATAACTGGACTCCGACGGAGTACTTCAATCAGGGTAATCCCTACCCCAACGGATTCACACCGGTCAAGGGAAGTTCCCTCGGTGGCCTTACGTTTGTAGGAGACGGGCTGGGTATTGATCAACGGGACCGCAAGATTCCCGTGATTCAGTCCTACTCGTTCGGTTTCCAGGGAGCACTCCCGCTGCATATCATTGCAGATATCGAATACGTGGGAACGCACACGATCGACATCCGTACTTCGCGGCAGATGGACGGTCTGAGCCCGGCTGATGTCGCAAAAGGTCTGGCGGACCCTTCGTATCTCGATCAGCAGGTGCCGAACCCCTTCTACGGCGTCTTACCAACCACTGTAGGGCTGGGGCAGAACCCGACCGTATCGGCGAAGACCCTCATGGTTCCATATCCTCAATTCAACGGCAATCTATATATCTACACCCATGCGGATGGCTACCAAAATTACAACTCGATGATTGCTAAGGCAGAAAAGCGCATGAGCAACGGCGGATCTCTGAGTAAGGGACTTAGCTTTCTGGCATCCTTTACCTGGGCCAAGCTGATGGTTGCAAACGGCTACTTGAATAATGGCGGTGAGTGGCAGGTGGATAACACCCCGGTGTATCACATGGACGGCGGAAACAGCACTCCCAATTGGGCGTTCTCCTTTAGCGGTCTCTATGGCCTTCCGTTTGGCCGCGGTGCCCACTTCGGTGCTGGTACCCACGGGATTGTTGCTGAAACAATCAGCGATTGGAAGATTGATTGGATCTTCCAGAATCGCGCAGGTACCCCGATCGGCGTTCCTACCGGGGACATCTATACCTGCGGGAAGTACAACGTCGTCTCTCAACACAAGAGCTATGCCAGTTACGTCAACAACAGCCAAGAGTCGTGCTGGTCGCACACGCCGGAGTATTTCATTCACACCTTTGATGGCACTCAAACCAAGGTCAGACAGCCTTGGGCACAGCAGACTCAGCTAGCCTTAAGTAAGGCGTTCGCTATCAAGGGCGACCGCAAGGTGGAATTCAAGGCGGAGGCATTCAACGCAACAAATACACCGATCTTTGGCGGACCAAACATGGGTTCTCCTGAAAATGCGCCGACGCGGGTCATGAGTGTAGCTGATCCTAACCAGCCAGGTGCATGGCAGGGATACGGAACTGTCGGTTCTCAGCAACAGAACTTTCCGAGACAGTACCAGTTGTCTCTAAAGTTTCTGTTTTAGCGCAAGCGTTCTCAGAACACCGTTGTCCAACTGTAAAGCATTGTTAGATATGTGATTCGATGGCGCTGCGAAATACAAGCAGCGCCATCGAAATGAGAATAGCCACCACGTTTTCCTAACCCGCCAATATCTGCTGGCGTCCTGTCTTCGTGCCACCAATATTCCCCTGGAGAACTGTAATGCGAAACCTCTGCAGTACTTTGATTGCGGCAACACTATCCTTCCTGCTGCTGCCCGGCGCCGCTCACGCGCAAACTGCGAAAGCGCCCGAACTCGTCAAGCAGCCAGTTAGCACAGAGAGACCCGACCTCAGCAAGCAGCCAACGCTGTATGCGGTTGGATATGCGCATCTCGACACCGAATGGCGCTGGGAGTACCCGCAAGTCATCGATCAGTACCTCTATCGGACAATGCACGATAACTTCGATCTGTTTGCGAAATACCCTCACTACATCTTCAATTTCAGCGGCTCGAACAGGTACCGCCTGATGCAGGAATACTATCCCGCTGATTTCGAACGCGTGAAGCAGTATGTCGCAGAGGGCCGATGGTTTCCTGCCGGCTCTTCGGTGGAAGAGGGCGATGTGAATGCGCCCAATGCGGAGGCCATCATCCGGCAGATCCTCTATGGGAATGAATGGTTCCGCAAGGCGTTCGGCGAATCGAGCGAAGAGTTCATGTTGCCAGATTGTTTCGGCTTCCCAGCCTCGTTGCCAAGCATCCTTGCTCATTCCGGTGTTAAGGGATTCTCCACGCAGAAGCTCACGTGGGGCTCATCGGCGGAGGTCGGTGGGCCCGAGTCGCTCGAGGAGACTCCGGAGGGCACGCCGTTCAACGTCGGTGTCTGGGTAGGCCCGGATGGCTCACAGGTCCTTGCCGCGTTCAATCCTGGCTCGTACAGCGGAAGCATTACTACCGATCTGAGCGCACCTCTTCCTCCGTTGCCACCGAGTCCCGCGATGGCGGATGTTGAGAAGAAACTAGCATTGCTCGAAGCACAAAGTCAGAGCTTAGGTACGGGCCAGAAGCCGGACCCGAATGCGGTGCAACAATACATTGCACTGCGCGAAGAGCAGACGGCACTCGAGCACCAGAGGGCCCTTGAGAAACAACAGCGCTTCCAGGGAGATTGGGCTGCGCGCGTGTTGAATAATGGCAAAGTGACCGGGCTCTTCGCGGACTATCACTACTACGGTACGGGTGACATCGGTGGCGCCCCGAGCAAGGAATCCGTGAAAAGGCTCGAGGCTATCGTAACCAAAGGTTCGGTTGATATGCCTCCGCCAAACGCCCTGTATTTTCAGAGCCGGCAGCATTCAGAGTGGCCGGTGGTCCCTGTCGGCAACGGACCTGTACAGGTCATCTCTGCCACTGCAGATCAGATGTTCAAGGACATTACGCCGGCCGAAACTGCGGCCCTTCCTCGTTATACTGGCGAGCTCGAGTTGACGAATCACTCGGCCGGCTCTCTTACCTCACAGGCATACCAGAAGCGCTGGATACGCAAGGAAGAGCTGCTGGCTGATGCAGCCGAAAAGTCTTCGCTGGTTGCGCGGTGGCTGGGCGGACGCACTTACCCTCTCGATCGGCTTAACGACGCGTGGACGCTGGCCATGGCCGCGCACTTCCATGATCTGGCTGCGGGAACTGCGACGCCGCGCGCCTATGAGTTTGCCTGGAATGATGACGTCATTGCGATGAACCAGTTCTCCGATGTGCTGAAGAGCGCGACGGAGGCCGTCTCCCAGTCGCTTGATACGCAGACCAAGGGAACGCCCGTTGTTGTATTCAATCAGCTCAACATTCCGCGCGAGGACATGGTGGAAGCGGTAGTCGACTTCGATGGCAAACCGTCCAAAGCTGTTCGCGTCACCGGTCCGGACGGCAACACGGTTCCAGCGCAGGTGTCGCATGGCAAGGTCATCTTCGCCGCGAAGGTGCCGTCTGTCGGCTACGCCGTGTACGACGTTGAGCAGGTTGCGGAAACGCCCGCTGCCAGCTCGGATTTACGCGTTACGCAGAATGAACTTGAGAATGCGTACTACAAAGTCACGCTCAACGGCGATGGCGACGTGGCGAGCATCTTCGACAAGCAGACTAATCGCGAACTGCTCTCAGCACCGGCTCGGCTGGCGCTTTCCTATGACAATCCGCAACAGTGGCCGGCATGGAACATGGACTGGACACAGGAACAGGCAGCTCCGAAGGAATATGTTTCGGGCCCAGCGAAGATCCGTATCGTGGAGGACGGTCCGGCGCGCGTCGCTCTTGAGGTAACCCGCGAGACGGCCGGGTCACGCTTCATCCAGACCATCAGTCTTGCCGCCGGAGATGCAGGCAAGCGCGTCGAGTTTGGCAATGTCATCGACTGGAGCACCCGCGAACGAAACCTCAAAGCGACCTTCCCGCTGGTCGCCTCCAATGAGATGGCAACCTACAACTGGGACATCGGCACTATCGAACGATCGACGGCGCAACCAAAGAAGTTCGAAGTTCCTTCTCACCAGTGGATCGACCTGACCGACATGAGCGGCAAGTTTGGCGCTACGCTCCTCACGAATGCGAAGAACGGCTCGGATAAGCCCGATGACCACACCCTTCGCCTCACGTTGATCCGCACGCCTGGCGTCGCCGGCGGATATCCCGACCAGGCTACACAGGACATCGGCCACCACGAGTTTACCTATGGCATCGCCGGGCACCGCAACGGCTGGCGCGATGCACAGACAGACTGGCAGGGCCAACGGTTGAACGCGCCGCTACTTGCCTTCGCAGCAACAAAACATGCTGGAACGCTGGGCAAGAGTTTCTCACTCCTTAAGATCAGCAATCCGCGCATCCGCGTTCTTGGGATGAAGAAGGCGGAGGAAAGTGATGAGCTAATCCTGCGTATGGTGGAGCTGGATGGCAAGCCACAGGCGGATGTTCATATTGCCTTCGCTGCTCCGATCACGAGCGCTCACGAGGTCAATGGACAGGAGCAACCCGTGGGCGACGCACACACCGAAAGTGGTGAGCTGATTACGTCCTTCGGCGCCTATCAGCCACGGACCTTCGCGCTGAGGCTCGGCGCATCAACAGCTCCCGCGAACGTGGTTCGCTCTGCACCGGTTACGTTGAAGTACGATCTGGCTGCAGCGACAAACGATGGCAGTGCAGAGAAGACAGGCTTCGACGGCAACGGAAATTCTTTGCCGGCGGAGATGCTGCCTCAACAGATTGCGTTCAACGATGTCGTCTTCCATCTCGAGCCAGCAAAGACCGGATCGCCTGACGCTGTCGCGACGAAAGGACAGAAGATACAACTGCCTGCGGGCAACTACAATCACGTTTACATCCTTGCCGCCTCCGCGGTGGGCGACCAGGCTGCGGAGTTCGAGGTGGGAGGCCACAAGACGCGGTTGACGATCGAGAACTGGGGCGGCTTCATAGGACAGTGGAACGATCGCGAGTGGAGTTCCAAGGACACGTCGCTTGGTTATGGCGAGATGGTTGGCCTGAAGCCGGCTTTCATCAAGCGCGCTGATCTCGCGTGGTACTGCAGCCACCATCACGATGCCGCAGGAAAGAATGTGGCGTACAGCTACTCCTACCTCTTCGCGTACAGTTTGGATCTCCCTGCGGGTGCGAAGACGCTCACGCTGCCGAAGAACGCCAACATTCGCATCCTCGCCGTATCTGTTGCGAATGAGGACACCGAAGCCAAGCCGCTGCA
>DATCDL010000247.1:0-5447 GCA_036510715.1 Acidobacteriaceae bacterium | reverse complement strand
GTCTGCGCCGCGATCAGGTCGTGCACTGCCTCCGCCTGCGTCAGATCCAGCCGCCCCGCAAGGAACGCCCGCTGCGTAAACTCCCCCGGCATGGCCAGCCGAGCCCCATGCCCCAGGGCGCTCCGCACCACCGCCTCCAGGATCACCGGCGACCCATGCGCCGCAATCTCCACCACCGTGTCTCCGGTATACGAGTGCGGCGCATGGAACGCCGTCACCAGGGCATCATCCATCGCTCGCGCTGGATCGCCGGGGTCCATCACCTTGGCGCGGCGTGCCTGCGCCTGCTCCAGCGAGCCGCTCACCTGCAGCAACCGCCCCGCAATCCGCAGCGCCTCCGGCCCCGACAGCCGCACCACGCCAATCCCCCCTCGCCCCGGCGGCGTGGAGATCGCAACAATCGTATCTATAGATGAAGGAGCACCAGGACGGGGTGGAGTCGGAGAAACCATTTGCGTGTCGATCCAGGGCGACAAGGAAAGAATATCGCCCTAAAAATATCGTTAAGCGATGATTCTCGCGTCAATCCGCCCGCAAACCTCTCAGAACTATACCAATTTGGGAATATCGCGCCTTCGGATTCCTTTTGCTGTACCCCCTTCTCCGTAATTTGGTAGAACCATCTGCGCCATGGTCGCCCTCCCCGCCCCAAAGTCTTCATTTAGCTGAGACACGCTGCTTATCCTCCTGTAAGCCCGTTTGGCCTACTACGTGCAAGTAAAACTGATGCAAAGCGGCGCACATTTTAGGAGATGAACTCATGACCTTTACGTTTCTGCGGAGAGCGACCCAGACTCTGGTACTCGCCGCGATCTTTGGCCTGACGTTCCAAGCCGCTCATGCGGTTGACACCAACGGCCGCATCAAGGGTACAGTTACAGATCCCACCAGCGCAGTAATCCCGGGTGCCAAGGTCACAGCGACCAATCTCCTTACCAATGTCAAATACACGACCGTCTCCCAGGCGGACGGCGGCTACTTCTTCGCCAACCTCCCCATTGGAACCTACAAGATCAGCGTGACAGCTCCGAATTTCAAGACCTTCGAGGCCAGCGGCATCGTCCTCAGGATCGATCAGGAATACGTCGAGCCCGTCCAACTCACGGTCGGTGATACCGCGGAAGTTCTCTCCGTCAATGCCGACGCCATTCAGGTCAATACCACCGACATGCAGATCAACAATGTCGTCGACACCAAACAAATGGTGGAGCTCCCGAATATTGGTCGTGGCTTCACTTTCTTTGAGACCATCGAGCCTGGCGTGCAGGCCTCCAACGACCGCTTCGGCAGCTACTCCGCCAACGGTGCAGAGACGCAGCAGTCCAGCTACCTCATCAACGGTGCCGACGCCAACGACCTCCCGCTCAACACCGTCGGCCTGAACCCGAACCTCGATGCCATTGCCGAATTCAACCTCGTCACCGGCTCACTCAACGCAGAGTATGACCGTAACTCCGGTGGCGTCGTCAGCGCTACCCTCAAGTCCGGCACCAACCAGTTCCACGGCGACGTCTTCGAGTTCTACCGTGACACCTTCCTGAACACCGGCAACTACTTCGCGAACGTAGCCGCGACGCCGACGACGCCTCAGCACAAGCTGGTAACGCCGTATCATCAGAACGAGTTCGGTGCAACGCTCGGCGGTCCGATCTTCAAGGACAAGCTCTTCTTCTTCGGTGCGTACCAGGGCATCCGCCAGCGCGTACCCAATACCAACAGTGCTGCCTCCACCACCGTCTTCTCGGCAGCCCAGTTGGCAGGCAACTTCTCCGATGACATCGCGGGAAGCGCTCTCGGCTATAACTTCTCCACCGCGCCCATCCCCGGCACCCTCACCGGCATCCCTGGCTGCCCTCCCGGCACCACCTGGGCTGCTTGTGCCACAACGAACGGCGGAGTCTTCCCCACCACCTCGTTTAATCCGATCGCTGCGGCCCTCGTAGCGAAGTACGTGCCTGCAGCTAACCAGGGTACTAACGGCTACGTCTTCAACAACGTCACCGCATCCTCCACCAATCAATACATTGGCAAGATCGACTTCTCCCCGACGACAAAGGATCAGCTCTACTTCATTTGGATCTACGAGAAGTACACCGCAACCTCCACGACCCCGTTCACGGGTGCCACTCTGCCCGGCTTCGGTGAGGTTGACGGCCACGTGGACAACCAGTTCACCTTTGACTACGTTCGCCAGCTCAGCTCGACCGCTGCTAACGACTTCGCCATCCACTACACTCGTTTCAACGACGCGATCGTTGACGCGCAAAATGTCGTGGATCCATCCAGCCTGGGCTTCTCCATTACCCCGCAAAACACCGCTGCTGCAAGCGTTCCAACGATCAACACGGGATACTTTTCCCTCGGCTTCAGCACCAACGGTCCTCAGCCACGCATCGACCAGACCTACCAGATCGATGACAGCCTCTCCAAGGTCTTCGGTCACCACACGCTGAAGTTTGGCTATGACGGTCAGAAGTTCGCCGTCTCCAACCCCTTCTCTGCCAACAACAGCGGTTCATTCGGATATAGCGCAGGTACGACCTTCGGCTCCGGCGATCCTGGCCTCGACTTCCTGCTGGGCAACCCCAACACCTATGCGCAGGGTACGGGCGCCACCATCCAGGCCTATGCCTTCCTCAACTACTTCTATGCACAGGACACCTGGAAGGCCACCGACGCCCTCACTCTCAGCTACGGCCTGGGCTATCAGATCGATACCCCTCTCCACAACCAGCAGTATAGTGGCGAGGCCATCACCTGCTTCATTCCGGGGGAGCAGTCAATCATCTTCCCAACCGCTCCCATCGGCCTGACCTACCCCGGTGATCCAGGTTGCACCAACTCTGGACAGGCGAAGACGCGTTTCGCAGATTTCGGACCTCGCCTGGGCTTTGCATGGGCTCCCAGCCTCGGCGTCCTCTCCGGTGGAGATGCCAAGAAGCTCTCCCTTCGTGGTGGCTTCGGTATCTACTACAACCGCACCGAAGAAGAGACCTCCCTCAATAACCTCGAGTCCGCTCCCTTTGGTATCTCTTCAAGCGGCGCGAACGACTATGGCGCCCTGGCCCCCGGCTTCGCAAACCCCTATCAGGATATCGACACCGGCACGCTTTACGCTAACAAGTTCCCGTACACCTTCCCAACCAAGGGTCAGGCGATCGATTACTCAATCTTTGAGCCCCTTGGTCTCAGTACCTACAGCAAGAACTTCCGTTCGCCCTCCTCGGAGAACTTCCAGCTGACCCTCGAGCGCGAGTTCCCGTCTCACATGATTGCTCGGGTCAGCTACGTTGGTGCCTTGGGTCGCCACAATCAGGTGGTCAACGAGGGTAGCCCCGAAACCCAGGCTGGCCATGATGCGTGCCTTGCCGATACTGCCTCTTGCGGCAATCCTACCTCCTCGGGGCTCCGCAGCGGCCAGAGCTACTACTTCCCGGGCCACACGCAGTATGGGATCATCGACCCTCTCACTGGTATCCCTGCCTATCCATCATTCGGCGAGGTCGCCTCGGAGGGCTCGTCGAACTACAACGCTCTCCAGGCTAGCGTGGAGAAGGGTCTGTCGCACGGTCTCCAATTCCAACTCTCCTACACCTTGGCTCACTCGCTGGATGACACTTCCAGCTACGAGGGCGGCGGTTACGGTGGCGCCAACGGACGCGGCTACAACCAGTTCGACAAAGCCCTCAACTATGGCAACTCCTCCTTCGATGCTCGTCATCGCCTGGTGTTTGCTCCCGTCTACATAGTCCCAAGCCTCTCTGGTCACAGCGCCTTCAGCCCGCTCAATCTGGCCGTCTCTGGATGGCAGATCAGTGGTATCTCTACGATGGCCACTGGCTTCCCGTTCGATATCTCCTACGCCGGCGGATCCTCTAACTCCCTTTGGTGCTCCCCCAGCTTCAGCTATTACGCCTGCCCGGATGAACCCAACCAGACCGGCCCTCTCGTTCGCGGAAACGACCACACCTACGTTGTGAGCGGTAATAAGACGCTCAACCGCACAACTTGGTTCGTAGCCAAGAGCTCGGGCCTCTCGCAGGCTCCTCTCGGTCAGTTTGGAAATATCAGCCGCAACAAGTACCACGGCCCTGGCAGCATCAACACCAACTTGATCCTCGCTAAGAACTTCAACCTTCGTGCTGACGGCTCCATGCGCCTCCAGATTCGTATGGAGAGTGACAACGTCTTCAACCACACCAACTTCAACAACCCCGGCGCCACCGTCACCAGCACCACCTCAAACGAGAGCCTTACCAACCCGGGCACCTTGTCGTATGGCAGCGCTGGTCAGATCACCGGTGCAGCGGCAGCACGTCAGACTCAGTTGTCTGCGAAGTTCTACTTCTAATCGGTAGTAGTCCGTCCGATATTCCAAGAGGCACCCTTCGGGGTGCCTCTTTTTTGCACTGACAGCCTAAAACAATGCTTAGTCACGCGCTTTGCGTCCTGAAACCATGCTGAACGCGCACTAAAACACTAAAATTCAATGCCCCGTTGCGCCAGAATGCCCTTTTGATAGGCATGTTTCACCTCCCGCATCTCCGTCACCGTATCCGCCATTTCCACCAGCAACGGATGTGCATTTCTGCCCGTAAGAATGACGTGCAGCATCTCCGGCCGGTGTCGCAGAACGTCCGCAACTCGTTCAGGATCAAGCATTTTGTAGCCAATCGCGTAGTTGATCTCATCCAGCACAATAAGGTCCCAGTCGCCCGAAAGAATGGCCGCAGCGGCCTCATCCCAGGCCGCCTCCACCATGCGAAGATCCTCAGGATCGGCCTCCGCCCCTCCCACCTTCACAAACCCACGCCCCATCTGCTTCATCACGTAAGTAAAGCCAGCAGAGCCACTTAGCGCCTCAGCAGAGTCCAACTCCCCGTAGTGCCACGAGCCTTTAAGGAACTGCAGCACCAAAACCCGCATGCCATTTCCGGCCGCACGAAACGCCGTCCCCAGGGCAGCCGTAGTCTTCCCCTTCCCAGGGCCAGTATTAATAAGGACAAGTCCACGTCGCGAGTCATCCTGCGTGGACGGTGAGGAGGTCAATGCTTCGGATTCAGATGGTTCAGACATGAGCTAAGACTACTGGAAAACGTGGTGTTTTCGTGCTGCAAGCTGCTAATGCCCGCTATGGTATGGATGACCCGCACGAATTGTGAGTGCGCGATAAAGCTGCTCTGCCGCGACGATTGTCGCTAGCTCATGGGGAAGCGTAATGCGGCCAAATGCGATTGTTTGAGTCGCTGCCGCCAGCGCTGCAGCGGACCAACCATCGGCGGGACCGATGGCGAGAATGAGTTGTTGAACCCCGGAGTCTTGAACTGTGCCGAAGGTGGATGCAAGCTCCTCAGAACTGAGTTGCTTCCCCCGACTGTCGGCCAGCAGGAGCGTAGGACGCGTGCGAGAAGTGGCATCCGATACAAAAGCGAGCAGCGCAACCTCGG
>DATCDL010000246.1:0-6407 GCA_036510715.1 Acidobacteriaceae bacterium | reverse complement strand
AAGCCTGTAGCGTCGCCACCAACTCCGCCACCTGATCAAAGCTTCCGCCCAGCGAAAACTCCGCTCCCGCCGTATTCTCAATCAAAATCTTGAAGTTGTGGTCCTGCCACTTCACCCCTCCCCCCAGCGTCCCGATGGCCCGCTCAATCCCCTGCGCCGCCAGCCGCAACCCCTCCTCGCGAGTCAACCCCTTCCAGCTCCCCGGATGCAGCACCAGGTACTCCGCCCCCACCCCCAGCGCCCGCTCCACCTCGCCGCGAAACGCCTCCACGGAATTCTCGCGAACGCTCTCCGTCTGCGAGCAAAGGTTGATCAAATAGCTAGCATGGACAGCGACCGGGTTGATATCCAGCTCCGCGCGCAACTCCCGCATCTTCGCCGCCTCCTCCGGCTTCACCGGCGCCGCCTTCCACTGCCGCGGGCTCGCGCTGAAGATCTGGAACGTGTTCGCTCCCGCATCCGCCGCCCGCCGCACCGCTGTAAAACAGCCGCCACTCGTCCCTACATGCACTCCGATTCGTTTCTTTGCCATATTTGCAAGACTATCGCAGTAAGGCCGCGTTATCATCACTGCTATGGCTCAACCACAGTCTTACAGGAACCACACGCGCTTTGATCCGCTCTTCCACTTCTTCTTGCTGCCCATGCTGTTCATCAATCTGGGTTTCGCGATCTACGCGACCATCCATTCCTGGCCTTACTACGAGCACACGCATATGTGGTGGATCGCCATGTCCATCGTCTTCTTCGTGATGGCGGGCATCAGCCGGTCCTCCGCTCTGCGCGCCCAAGACCGCATCATCCGTCTTGAAGAGCAACTCCGCCTCGCCGACCTGCTCGCCGAAGAAGAGTTGGGCCTGATTGAAGCGCTCACCATCCGCCAATACATCGGTCTACGCTTTGCCTCCGACGCAGAAGTTGCGTCTCTCGCCAAGCGCGCCGTCGCTGAAAATCTCACCGAAAAGCAAATCAAAGAGAGCGTCGTGCACTGGCGCCCCGACAATCACCGCGTCTAAAGCACACCCCACAACCATCCGAATCCAGCAACACAAAGGCCGCCCAACCCGGGCGGCCTTTCTGCTCTTCTGTACTCAATTTCCAGTGCCCAATTTCTAGTAGACGTCCCGCTGATAGCGCTTCTGCTTCTTCATCGCCGCGAGATACTCATTCGCCTGCTCCGGAGTCCCATTCGAACCCTTCGCAATCGCGTCCAGCAGTGCCGTCTCAACGTCCTTCGCCATACGGCCCGCATCGCCGCACACATAGAAGTACGCTCCGCGCTCCAGCCACTCATACAGTTCGGCTGCGTTCTCACGCATTCTGTCCTGCACGTAAATCTTCGTCGCCTGATCGCGCGAGAACGCCGTATGCAGATTCGTCAGGAAGCCGCTCGCGTGCATCCCTTCGAACTGGTTCTTATACAGATAATCCGACACCGAACGCTGCTCACCGAAGAACAGCCAGTTGTCGCCCTTGGCTCCCAACACCTGCCGCTGCTCCAGGAAAGCGCGGAACGGAGCAATACCTGTGCCCGGCCCGATCATGATCATCGGTGCGTTGCTATCTTCCGGAATCCTGAAATTATTATTGTCGTGCAGGAACACCGGAAGCACCGCTCCAACCGGAGCGCGCTCACCCAGCAGTCCTGATGCCACACCCTGGCGCTCCCGGCCAAACGTGTTGTAGCGCACCACGCGCACCGTCATGTGGACCTGGCCCGGGTGTGCCAACTGGCTCGACGCAATCGAATACATCCGAGGCGTCAGCCGCTGCAAGATGTTGAAGAGCTCCTGTGGCTTCGTGATAATGCCCGGGAAATCGGTCACCAGGTCGATGAACTCACGGCCCCACACATAGGCTTCCGCTGTCGCACGGTTATCCGGCCCAAGCAGCTTCTTCAGCCCTTCCGGAACATTCTCGCCCGCAAGCTTCGCAAACTGATTGACGCTGCCGCGAGCCAGCTTACCGATCGCCAGACGCGTCGTCAGCGCCTCGAGGAAAGAAATCTCTACCTTGTAGTGGTCGAGCACGCGCTCTGTGCCATTGAACCCCAGCGCCGCGAGAAGTTCCGCAACTGCCTCATCGCGATTGGTCGGGACAACTCCCAGCGCATCGCCCGGCGTGTAGGTCATACCCTCTTCGAGCTCCATCTCAATGTGGATGGTCTCTTTTTCCGACTCAGGCCCCGTGAGTCGCTCGTTCACCAGTACAGCCGATGGATAGGGGTTGTTGCGGGTGTATTTGCTGGTGTGACCTTTTTCGGTCGTGGTCTCTGCAGGAGTAGCTAAAGTCGTTTCACTCATTCTCTTAATTGTAATGAATTATGGGCGCAGCGTGCGTTATAAATCGAATACCGCCCACAATAATCAGTGTGATCCGCATCACCGCGGGTTCACGAAAAAACCTACATCGCAGGAGGATGATGTGGGTCCACAACACTGTGTCCTTCACCCGCTTTGGACTTCGCGCCATTCGCTTCCCCGGGGTTCACGAGGTCGCGCAGTTCTTTGCTTGGCTTGAAGTACGGTACGCGCTTCGCGGGCACCGCGACCGATTCACCGGTCTTCGGGTTGCGCCCCGTGCGAGGCTTCCGCTGCCGCGAACGAAAACTCCCAAAGCCCCGAACCTCCACCTTATCGTTCGACTTCAGAGCATCGATGATGGAATCGAACATCGTTTCGACGATCACTTCGCCATCGCGGCGAGTCAGATCCCCGAGCGCTGTTACGTGGTCGACCAGATCGGCTTTCGTCATGAATCCTCCTTCAGCTAAGTGATTAGCACTCTCTCCCAGATGTGACGGGATCCACGCAAGGAAGGATGTAGCAAAAAAATATCTTCCGCGCACAAGGTCTCTGTTTCCTGCGTGATAGAACCCGGATCCCTGCCTTGCTCCTTCATCCTACCCCCGCAGGCCCTGTCCGCGCACCCCCGAAAACCGGCTCAATTCACTTCCAGAGAAAATAAAAGCCCGGCGAGCGGTTCAGCAGCTTCGACGCGTTCGGGAACAGGTCGTCCGCGTTATCGCTCAGAATCCCCAGCAGACCATGCTTTTCCGCGTGCGGACGCACCACGTTCGGCTCTCCCTCGATCCCTTCCGAACGCGCCGTTTCGATCAGCGCCATCCGATACCCTCCCTGCGCATCGATCAGGCCCAGCGGCTGCGCCTGCTCCCCGGTCCACACCTGCCCCGTCGCCAGCGGAGTAATCTTCTCCACCGTCGAATGCCGGCCCACCGCCACATCGTGCACAAACTGCCCATACATATTGTCCACCAGCGACTGGAAGTAAGCCTGCTCTTTCGGAGTCAAATCCCTCGTCGGATCGCCGGCATCCTTCAACTCGCCATGCGTAATCGCCACGTTCTTCAGCTTCGCCCACCGCATCAGGTCGCCGTAGTTCGTCCACTCCATAATCACGCCAATCGACCCCACCACCGACGCCTGATTCGCATAGATCCGGTCGCACGCCGAAGCAATGTAATACGCTCCCGACGCGCCCATCGACTCGATCGAAGCCACCACCTTCTTGTGCTTCGTCTGCCGCACTCGCATCACTTCGTGATAAATCTCCTGCGACGCAGCCGCTCCCCCACCGGGTGAATCGATATGCAGAATGATCGCCTTGATATGGTCATCGTCCCCATACTTCACCAGCTGCTTATCGATCTTGTCCGCGTCCGTGATCACGCCCGTAATATCGATCACCGCGATCGAATCCGTACCAAACGTCGAGCTCCCATCATCCGAGCCAGCCACCAGCGTCTTCACCGCGGAAGCAAACACGAACGCCAGCGCAATCATCACCACGCCCACAATCAACACCGTGATCGCCGCCCAGAACCATCCCGAGCGACGCGGAGGTCTTCCATACACCCCACCATATCCGGCAGCGTAAGGCCCACGATAGGGCGACGATTGTGGCTGAAACGGCGGCTGTGGTGGCATCGAATCCGACATGCGCTGAGTTTACCAGTTACCATTTGTGCATCACACCATGCCAGCCTTGGTTACCAAGGATCCCGTGATGAAGGATCCTTTGTGTCACTTGCGTCTGTGTTTGCGTCTAACAGGTATCGTAGGATGAGAGCGGTTCGAGCCAGCCTCCTTCGTGCACGCCGCCCCGCAATATTGAGCTGAGGAGCCCAATGGAATTCACCGGTAACGAAAGGTCGCACGACGTCATGGCTCACCCCCGGCTCAGCATCGTCATTCCCGCCTACAACGAGAGCGCGCGCATCGAGGCCACCCTCGCTCGAGTCCTCGAATGCGTCGATACCCGCCACTGGGACGCTGAGATTCTCGTCGTCGACGACGGCTCCACAGACAACACCGCCGCCATCATTCAGCAGTGGATGGCCCGCCACCCCCAGCTCCACCTCGTCAAAAATCCCGGCAACCGCGGCAAGGGCTACTCCGTTCGCAACGGCCTCCTCCAGTCCGCCGGAGACATCGTCATGTTTACCGACGCCGACCTCTCCGCTCCCATCGAAGAAGCCACCAGCCTCATCGAAGCCATCGACGCCGGAGCCGACGTCGCCATCGGCTCCCGTTGGCTCGACAAGCAGAAGCAGACCGTCCATCAGCCCATCTACCGCCGCTTCTTCGGCCGCTGCTTCAACTGGGTCACCCGCCGCATCATCGGCCTTCCCTTCAAGGACACCCAGTGCGGCTTCAAGGCCTTTCGCCGCGACGCCGCACAGGTCATCTTCCGCCTCCAGACCATCGAGCGCTGGGGCTTCGATCCCGAAATCCTCTACATCGCCCGCAAGCTCAAATACACCATCATCGAAGTCCCTGTCACCTGGGGCCACGACGAGCGCAGCCGCATCAGCTACCTCAAGGACGGCATGAAGATGCTCGAAGAGATGGCCGAAATCCACACCAACTCTCTCCGCGGACGCTACGACCAGGCCATCGCCGCCATGCGGGACACCAGCAACATGGTCACCCCCCAGGTCGAGCGCGTCGACCGCGCAGAAGCCCGCTAACCCCCTCCCAGCATCCCCGTATTCGCCGTCGCCTCTGCTCTTGCAGTTGTTCGTTTTTCGCCGTCATCCTGAAGCGAAGCGAAGGACCCCCGTATCTGCAGTTGCCCTTGCTCTTCCCTCCCCTTACCGCTCCATCCATCATTCCCAGCGAAGCAAGCACCCCCCGCCGCCAACCATCAGCAAAAAAAGTCCAGCCACCCATCCCCAAAAGCAGTACCCTATCGCCAGCAATTTAAACTCTCGCCGTCCGCGCAGGACCGCAGGACCTATGAACAAGATCATCCCCTTCCTCTGGTTCGACGACAACGCCGAAGCCGCCGCCGACTTCTACCTCACCCTCTTCCCCAACGGCCGCAAGCTCCGCGAGCTCCGCTGCAACGAAGCCGGCCCCCTCCCCGTCGGAGCTCTCCTGGTCCTCGACCTCGAGCTCAACGGCCAGGAGGTCACCTTCCTCAACGGAGGTCCCGGCCATCCCCTCACCGACGCCTTCTCCTTCACCGTCCGCTGCGACACCCAGGCCGAGATCGACGCCTACTGGACCCAACTCACCGCGGACGGCGGCTCCGAAATCGCCTGCGGCTGGCTAAAGGACAAATTCGGCCTCTCCTGGCAGATCGTCCCCGCCAATATCTACAGCCTCCTGGCCCACCCCGCTGCCATGCGAGCCATGATGGCGATGAAAAAGATGGACATCGCCACCCTGGAGCAAGCCGCCGCCAGCTAGCTCTACCACCCAAACACCCTGCCACCCAAATAGCCAGCCACCCAGGGCCGTCCCGCCCCACGCGAAGCCCGTCGCCGTCCGCGCAGGACCCGGGTGACCCATCTTCGCGACGGCTTCATCGTCGCTAAGGTGGGCATCGCGCGTTAAGACGCGCGACCGCTCCCGCCCAGCACCCATCCAACTCCCCCCGTCCGCGCAGGACCGCGAAAACCTTGTCAAGCCCCCTCAGACCCCCAAAACCTCCAAAACCCCTATAAACACTGGCGATAAATCTTTTCAAAAGTTGGCATAGTTACCCCCGCCAAAAGCCTACAATTTAACTAGAGCCTCCCACTCCACCAGCAACCGACTCAAACCACCGGCAACCAAAGGGCCAACGGCCCGACACACTCCGGCGGGGGGTTTACGGCCCCTTCCTAACCACCCCTAACCCCAATCTTTTGAACATCTTGCCCGTAAAATCTCTGAATGGAACGACAACCCACAAGTCAGCCGCTAACCATCCTGAATAGAACACTTTGAACCAAAAAGTACGGGGGGGAGGGGCGGGGGGTTCCCTCCGGTAAGCGCACAGCCGCATGGAAAGCCCCGGCCCAGGGTGCGAGAATGGAGGCCTGCAGGGTTCATCCCGAGGTGCATTGTCTTGCTGCGTTCCTTCTTCATTGGTCTTTCGACCAACAAATCCTTCCGTGC
>DATCDL010000245.1:0-4545 GCA_036510715.1 Acidobacteriaceae bacterium | reverse complement strand
GCTGCGCACGGTTCCGCGGGACGCGACAGAGGCGGCGGAGACGTTGCGCTATTCGTCGGCGTTCGAGTGCTCCAGTTGTCATCGGGCATATCGTGAGCCGGAGCCACGGCTTTTCAGCTTCAATAATCCGTATGGCGCATGTCCTCGGTGCCAGGGATTCGGTAATACGATCGACTTCGATCCAAACCTGATTATTCCCGTCCGTTCGAAGACATTGGATGAAGGTGCGATTGATCCGTGGACGAAACCGAAATATCGCGCATGGCATGGAGAGATGAAGCGTGCCGCCAAGGCTGAGGGCATTCCGGTGGATGTGCCGTGGTTCGATCTTACAGAGACGCAGCAGCGGTTTATCGAAGAGGGGCGCGGGAGCTGGGCTGGGATTCGCGGATTCTTTGCGGAGTTGGAGCGCAAGAAATACAAGCTGCACGTGCGCGTGTTTCTTTCAAAGTATCGAGGATACGCGACGTGTCCGGATTGCCGTGGCCAACGGCTGCGTGCGGAGGCGCGCGCGGTGCTCATCGAGGGCAGGAACATCTGTGAGGTGTGTGCGCTCACGATCACGGAGACACAGGATTTTCTTGACTCACTGGTGCTGAGTCCGTCGCAACAGGAGATTGCGGGCAAGGTACTGGAAGAGGTCCGGCAGCGCGTTCACTTTCTGCAACAGGTGGGCTTGGAATATTTGACGCTGGACCGGCTGAGCTCAACGCTGAGCGGGGGCGAGTCGCAGCGAATCCAACTGGCGACTAGCCTGGGTTCGAGGCTGGTGGGCGCGCTGTATGTGCTCGATGAACCGTCTATCGGCTTGCATTCGCGCGATACGGCGAAGCTGATCACCATCATGGAAGAGTTGCGCGATCTCGGCAATACGATCCTGGTGGTTGAGCATGATCCGGATGTGATTCGCGCGGCAGATCATCTGCTGGCGGAAGGTACTGTCGATGAGGTTCGGGATAATCCCGCATCGCTGACTGGGCGGTATCTGAGTGGGCGGGCGAGCATTGCGGTGCCGAAGCATCGGCTGGAGCCAGGGCGGGAGAAGCTGGTGCTGCGTGGAGCGCGGATTCACAATCTGCGCGGTGTGGATGTGGAGATTCCGCTGGGGCTGCTGTGCTGCGTGACGGGAGTCTCGGGATCGGGTAAGTCGACGATGGTGCACCAGGTGTTGTATCGCGCGCTGATGCAGGCGCTGGGGCAGGCTGAAGGTGGAGAGCGAGAGACGGCGAATCTGTATCGTGAGTTCTCGGGATCGCAGTATCTGAATGATGTGGTGTTGGTAGACCAATCGCCGATCGGTCGCACACCGCGGTCGAATCCGGTGACCTATATCAAGGCGTTCGATGCCATTCGGGAACTGTTTGCTGCGCAACCTGACGCTCGACGGAAGAGCCTCACCGCTGGATCGTTCTCGTTCAACGTTCCGGGCGGACGTTGCGATGTGTGCGAAGGCGATGGAACGGTTACGGTCGAGATGCAGTTTCTCGCGGACGTGGAATTGCCTTGCGAGGAATGCAACGGAACGCGCTACAAAACGTCCATCCTTGAGGTGAAGTACAAGGGCAAGAATATTCACGAAGTTCTCGGGATGACAGTGCGTGAAGCGCTGGTTTATTTCGCGGGTCATCCGAAGATTGTCGATAAGCTTGCGGTGCTGGATGAGGTTGGATTGGGCTATGTGCGACTGGGACAGAGCGCGACGACGCTGAGTGGCGGTGAGGCGCAGCGCGTGAAGCTGGCGCAGCATCTTGGGTCGGCGCGCGCTGGAACATCCGGGGGCGCGGGAGGCGTGCGCGGTGAGGCGAAGCGGGCGGCTAGCAGGGTGCTCTATATCCTGGACGAGCCTACGACTGGATTGCACTTTGAGGATGTGGCGAAGTTGCTGGCTGCGTTCCATAAGCTGATCGATGGAGGAGGTTCGTTGCTGGTGATCGAGCACAATCTCGACGTGATCAAGTGTGCGGATTGGGTGATCGATATGGGTCCGGAAGGTGGATCGGGCGGAGGCCAGATTGTGGCTACCGGAACTCCGGAGGAGATTGCCAAGGTGAAGGAATCGTACACGGGACAGTGGCTTACCACGGTGCTGCATGGTGGATTGCAGCGCAAGCGTGAGGTAGCGTGATGAACTTGAAGATCGTCTTCCCTGCACTGTTGGCGTTGGTCGTGAGTTCGGCCATGGCACAGCTTCCGGCGGGAACCCGAAGCGTCGACGACCACTCGCGTGAGGATGCGTTGACCAAGCAGATTCACGACGCCGAAAGCGCGCTCGAGAAGCAGGACTACAAAGGTGCAGAGATCACGCTGAAGGCTCTGGCGGCTGCGAATCCAAAGGATGGGCGCATTTTGTACGACCTTGGATTTGCCGAGGAACGCAACGGCGAAGAGGACGCTGCGGCCGCGGCCTACAAGGCTTCCGCTGCTGCGATTCCAGGGTTTGCTGAGCCGAGGATTGCGCTCGGTCTGCTGGATGCGAGAGCCGGACGGACGGAGGCTGCGCATCGTGAGTTGCTGGAAGTTGCGAACTTGTCCAGCGCTGCTCCGGCATTGCGCGCGCGTGCTTACAGGGCGCTTGCGCACCTGGATGAGAATCCTCATCCGGAGTTTGCCCGCGAGGAGTTGCTCGCAGCCCTGAAGCTGAGTCCGGAGACTCCGGATGATGTGCTGACAGGAGCGGAACTGGCCGAGCGTGCGGGCGATGCTGCCGATGCAGAAGCGGCGTATCGACGGGCGCTGGCGCTGCTGCCGGATGATGTCGACGCATCCGCTGGCCTGGCGCATGTGCTGCAGCAGCAAGGCAAGCTTGGGGATGCAGATGCGGTGCTCGCAGGAGCGCTGAAGGATCATCCCAACGATGTTCGGCTGGTGGCGCAGGCGACGTCGCTGTATGCGGCTGAGGGCAAGGAGTCGGAGGCGATTCCGCTGCTGGAGCAGTTGCGCGCTTCTGACCCAAAGATCGCCGCTGATCCGGATACGACACGGTTGCTGGCGCGGCTGGACTACATGAATGGTGACAGCGCTGCTGCTGAGGCGCTCTACACAGGGCTGCTGACCGCAACGCCGAACGATCCGGTGTTGCTGGATGCGCTGGGCAGTGCGCAGGTGAAGCAGGGCCACGATGCTGAGGCTGAGGCAACGCTGGTGAAGGCTCTGGCGCTGCGGGCCGAGTTCCACGATGACAAGGCGTGGGGCGAGGCAGCGGGACATCTGGCGTTTGCGGCGTCGAAGAACCATGATCCGAAGACCTGCTTGCAGGCCTTGGACGCTCGCGCGACGGTGCTGCCGAACTCCCCGACCTCGTTATTCCTGCAGGCTACAGCGCTGGACACGCTGCACCAGTTCAAAGAGGCTGCGAAGGCGTATCGAGCGTTTCTGGCGCTGTCGGGCGGCAAGTTTCCGGATCAGGAGTTCGAGGCGAAGCATCGGTTGATTGCGCTGGAACATATGAAATAGCTGTGGAGAAATCATCCGTGCTGTGCGTGGTAGGCTGAGCCTGCGTGCCGCGCTCAACTCTGCCAGCTGTTTCCGATTCCGTTCTCTCGATCTTCGCGGAGGAGTATCGCGCCCTTCGGCCGCGAGCTCCGATGCCTGCGCTGGAGGTCAAGTTCCGGCGATTTACCAGCTTGAATACAACCATTCGATTGCGGGATGGGACACTGATGGTGCGGCTCTCCGACCTGCTGGAACATGCTCCTGAGACCATTCACCACGCGATTGCGCACATCCTGTTAGCCAAGCTGTACCGGAAGCCGGTGGCACCCGTTTACGCTGACCGGTATCGGCGCTATACGCAGTCGGAGGCCGTTTCCAAGCAGGCGGAGCGGATTCGACAAACGCGCGGGCGGAAGGTGCTGACGTCGCCGCAGGGACATCTTTACGATCTGGACGAAGTGTTTGAGGCGGTGAACCGGCGGTTCTTCTACGGGCTGCTGGGGCGGCCTACGTTGACGTGGAGCGCGCATGTGGCGAAGCGGATGCTGGGGCACTATGACGCGGCGCACAATACGATCGTCGTGAGCAAGGTGTTCGACCGGCCGGGAACGCCGCGGTATGCGGTTGAGTATCTGCTGTACCACGAGATGCTGCACCTGAAGCATCCGGTACGGGTGCGGGCGGGGCGGCGGTGCGTCCACTCAAGGGAGTTCCAGGCCGAGGAGCGGCTGTTCCCCGAGCTGGAGCTGGCGAGAGCCTTCCTGAAGCGACTGTAGGTCGTCCTGCGCGGACGGCGGGGGGCTTCGCGTGGCCCGCGCGGGGCGGTTGCCGGGGGTGGCCCCCCTCCCCTCCCCCCCGGTACTTTTGGGCTCAAAGTATTCTATTCAGGGTGGTTAGCGGGGGACTTGTGGCAGTCCGGCCGGGTGTCGGTTCGATTTAGACGGGGGCCTTCGACCCCCGCCGGGATGTGTCGGGCCGTTGGCCCTTGTTGCCGGTGTGTGTGTCGGTTGCTGACGGAGTGGGAGGCTCTAGTTAAATTGTAGGCGTTTGGTGGGGGTAACTATGCCAGGTTTTGAAAAGATTTATCGCTACTGTTTGTAGGGGGTTTGGAGG
>DATCDL010000244.1:0-5424 GCA_036510715.1 Acidobacteriaceae bacterium | reverse complement strand
CTAACACAGTCAAATCGGATCGTGCGGACTGCACCTGATTTTGCGCATCATCCACTGTGCAGGAAATATCGCCGCATCTGCCTCCCCAGTTGAATCCTAGACGGGGGATTTGAATCATCATTAGCGCCTTGGGACTCAAGTCCAAGCGGTCCGCCTAAAGACTGGCGAAGGAGGCTGCCGATCCACCCGGGGTCGCAATTTGAATTCTCTGTCAGGGAAAACACTCCCTTCGAAGCACTACTTAACTTAGAGCCCTCTGTTTGTAGATTGTTGTGACCCTGAGTTCCACATCATCTTTGTCTTTCTCGTTCGATGGCAAGTCGCTAATGCACTGATCGAGCACCGATCGGTAACGTAAGTCGGCCAGTGTACCGGGAACGCATCATTCGGTTCGCGCAAGACAATCAGACACTGCAGCGTGTCACGGGACTAAACTGCGCCTCTGGCAGAACTTCAATGAACGCATTGGCCCAAAGTCGTCAATCCAGAACAGACCGACTAGGTCCGCGGCCACTCGCCGTCTTCCCTGGACCGATTTTCCGGATAACCTAGCGTTTTGGGCTTGGTGGCAGCCGACCCGTGACCAAGGCTGTCACGGATGGGCCACCCCGGTATGTAGGGGTGGGCCACCCACCAAAGTCGATTTAGCTGTCCGCGGCGGCCTTTCCAAATTAGGATAACGGTCACCGGGCCAAGTGAATCCAGCAGAGTTATGAGGAGAGACTATGCGGAATATCGTGATTTGCTGTGACGGCACCGGCAACGAATATTGTGACGCGAATTCAAATGTAGTGAAGCTGTATCACGCGATGGAGCAGAGCGCGCAACAGGTCGTGTACTACCATCCTGGCGTGGGGACGATGGGGGCGCTGCAGGCGTTGACTGCCGCAGGCAAGACGTGGACGAAGTGGCTGGGGTTGGGATTCGGCTACGGGCTTTCAGAGAACATTGCGGATGCGTATGGCTTCCTGATGCAGAACTATCAACCAGGTGATCAGGTGTTTGTGTTCGGATTCAGCCGGGGGGCGTATACGGCGCGGGCGCTGTGTGGGCTGCTGGAGATGTGCGGACTGCTTCGGCCCGGCAATGAGGGGCAGATTCCCTATGCGATACGGTTGTTTAAGAGACAGGAAGGACGTTTCGACGCTGTGCGCGGCGTTCCGAGCAAGTTCTATATTGCAAAAGGCTTCAAGTCCACATTCAGTGTGGATTGCAAGCCGCACTTCGCAGGGCTGTGGGACACGGTGAGTTCCGTGGGATGGTTCCTAGACCTGAGTGGTTTGAAGAAAGGCTCGATGCCGTACACGGCGAAACTAGACCAGGTGGATGTGGTACGCCATGCAGTATCGCTTGATGAGCGACGTTCGTTCTTTCGACAGAACCTGGTGGATGGGATGCAGTGCCCTGGAGACGCGCCGAGGGATTTGAAGCAGGTTTGGTTCGCGGGTGTGCACTCGGATGTGGGCGGGAGCTACCCCGAGGCGGAAGCAGGGTTGGCCAACATTACGCTGCGTTGGATGCTGAAGGAGGCGGAGCCTGCTGAATTGAAGTTGGTCCCCGGTCAGAAATGGGCGTTGTTGGGCGGGGGCGTGTATCACGCGAGGGCGCGATCCACGGCGATGCTGCATAAGTCTCTGCATGGCTGCTGGTGGAGCATGGCGGAGTTTTGGCCGAAGCCTGTCAAGCGACTGGTTTCGGCGCCATGCGTTAAGCCGGCAGTCTACAAGGGGTCTGTGCGGGCAAACCTGTTCCGGCGTCGCGTGGTGCCGGAGGGAGCGACGATCCATGAGAGCGTGCTGAAGAGGAAGTTGGCTTTGGCAGAGTACAGGGCTCCGAACCTGCCAGCGAGTTATGTGACAGCCCCAGACCACGAGACGGACGCCGAAGAGATCAGGCTGAACGTGGGCGACACGATGGAGTTCGGGATCTTCGCATTGCTGCGGTGGAACGATACGGCCCTGAAAATGCTGAAGGGCGAAAGCTATACGCTGATGGCCAGTGGGAAGTGGTATGACGCGACCATCAAAAGCGATGCCAACGGGTATACGAGCAACCTATTGAGGCATCGGCTGATGGCGCGGTTCAGGCGGAGCCCGAAACAGAACTGGTTCTTCCTGATGGGAGCGCTGTCGATGGACGATCGCAAGGCGTTTGCCCTTGGTGCGGGACCGACGACCTACACGGCCACCGAGGATGGGAAGCTGTACTGCTTCGCAAACGACTTGTGGCGGTTCTACTTCAACAACAGTGGTCTGGTGAAGCTGGCAGTGAAGCGGTCGAGTTGATGGCAATCCAGGAAACGTGCATCGGCCTGTTCGCAACAAGTGACTGGCAACCAATTTCGCGCTCCGGGTAAAAAACCGAGATCGCTGACTCGGAACGACAGAAGTCGGTGCTCACAAGTGAGAAATACTTTCGTCCTCCGCACGGCAAGAGCGAAGGACGAAAGCACGGAGAGTCGGCCAGTAGCCTATTGGAGCGCGAAGAACAGTATCTTGGGCGACCCGGAGGCATCTCCTTCCGAAACCGCCAGCACCATCCTCTTCCCGCCCGGCAGGATCATTCCTGTCTTTGCCCCAACTTCTGTTGTCACCTTTGCCACCACCTTGATGTGGTTCGGATCGGAGGTATCGTAAATCTCCGTGTACCCCTGACCGCCCGGAACAAACATCCGGTGTTTGTCAGCCTCGTACATCAGTTGATCGGCCTTCATCGGCGCAGACATCGTGTCGATCACTTTGCCATTGTCCGAGTTCATTACGACGACCATACCCGCAGGCTTACCGCTCTTATCCGCACGGCACACCACGTAGAGACGGTGTTGCGCCTCCTCGAACATAAGCATGCCATTCTGCGTTGCCGGAGGAACAGGCCATTCTGCAATCTCCTTCATAGTCTTCCTGTTCACCACGGCCACTTTGTTGGACTGAACGAGGTTTACGAACATGCGATCCCCATTTTCCTCGAGCGCGATCGCCTCGAGGTGATTGTCGTTGAACGTAATGCTGCTCAGCTCTTTTCCTGTAACCGGGTTTACGGCTGCGATGGTGCCATGTGCCATATCCGCATTTTTTCCGCCGACCGCGATGTAATAGATGTTGGCCTGTGGGTCGTACGTAGCCGAGTCCGCACCCGGAATCAGTTTGATCGATCCAGTAATGGCATACTTATTCGCATTCACTACCTTGGTCATCGACGTGCCACTGTCGGTCACGACAACTATTGGAGCACCGCCGGGCCGCATCAGGACGGCATGTGGGGAGTCAAAGCCTGTCACAGTCTTGAGATGATCGCCCGTCTTCAGGTCAAAGACCTCCAGACTGGAATGGCCTTCCGCAGCCAACACCAGTCTTCCGCGCTGCATATCTACGGCGAAGTGGTCAAAGTCACCCGTGTAGACGCCCGGCAACGTTACAGTTTTAATGAGTCTCATGGGTGCTGTCGTCTGCGCCTCTACCGGGGTTACCTTCGCAGCCACGCAGATCATCGCTGCCGAACTCAAAAACAGAACTCCCGCCACATTCATTCCAAATTTCATCAGATATCTCTCCTCGTTCCGCGATGCTTGAAGCAATCGGCCACTTAAGTCTCACGTGTTAACATGGGTTTGCACTGAATGCAGAATGAAGTTGCATTCATCTTCACTTGAGTCACATCTCTGCTAGCCCACACAAACTCCTTTCCTTACGATTCGCGATGGGCCACGTTGCTTTACGCATAGGCCGAATCTGCTTCTAGAGCGACCCAGCCAACACCTCACTACAAACGCTAGTGAGATGTTGGCTGGGAAACCGCTTATCGCTGTCACGTTTACCAGATTACTTTTACACCGAGCTGTATCTGGCGAGAGGTAGTGCTGGTGGAGTCAATCTGTCCGCCAGATGCAACTGGAGCTCCAGTTCCATCGAAGACATCCAGGTTGTCAACCGGGGGACCAAAGTTGGCATGGTTGGCGAGATTGTAAGTCTCGAAGCGAAGTTGGACATTGAAGGCGTCGGAAATCCTGTGGACAGGATTGTTTTTGATGAAGGCCATATCAAGATTCTGAAGACCGGGGCCGGTGAGGGCGTTTCTGCTCAGATCGCCCAGCTTGTTGATTGGGTTGGGAACGCTTAGGCAACTAGTTTTGATGTAGTGGTTGACGTTGCCGGGGTTGACGAGCGAGCTGCAGCCCGAAGCGTTGGAGCGATCAGGGAAGTCAAAGGCATGATGCCCGACCAGGCCAAGAGGATCGCCCGAGATGTTAGGGGTGAAGGGGATGCCGGTACTGATCTGATACTCGCCAGTGACCTGCCAGCCACCTGCGATCGCTTTCGCAAAACCGTTAGAACCGTGGGGTCCGGGAATATACCAGAGGAGGTTGGCAACAAGATTATGTCGCTGATCGAAGTCCGAGGGGCCGCGGCGGATCCTCGAGTTGTAGGGGAACATGCTGGCAATAGAGTTGGAGAACTTGTCGCCACCGATGGTGCCGGAGCCGGTGTCGATACTTTTGCCATAGGTGTAGGAGATCCCGCCCTGGAGACCATGGGAGAGGTTTTCGGTGAGTTTAGCCTCCAAGGCATCATAGTAGGCGTCGCCGGTGAAAAATACGCTGCTGATCTGGCCAACGTTTGGGTTGATCTGAGTCCCGAGAGGGTTGCCGTTCACGTCCCTTCCAGGGAAGGTCGGGGTGCGGGACTGGGGATCGAAGGGTTGGACAAAGTTAGCATCCTCGTCGCGGAATGCCAGATGGATGCTGCGCGAACCAATGTAGGCGAGCATTAGGGACGTATTCTTCGTCAAAGTACGCTGGACATTGAAATTCCATTGCACCACGTAGTTACGCTTGGGCGCTGGGGTTACATAAGCCTGACGCAGCTTGCCGGAAGCACTGAGTAGGGCAGCAAGGCCGCTGGGCGCGCTTCCTGCGGGAGTGTTGGATGCGGTTTCCGCCTTGAAGAAGGGAGCAGAGAGGGGTGCCAGAAGAGTGAACACGTAAGGGAGCGGAAGGACATCATAGATGCCAACGCCGCCTCGAATCGCAGTCGCTCCGTGGCCGTCGGGATTGTAGGAGAAGCCCACTCGCGGATCAAAGTTACGCAAGGTTGGGTTGGCGAAGAAGGGCGAACCCAGGTGCGGGGTCGTATCGGTGAGATTCCGCAGGGCGGAAAGTCTGCCGCTTGTTTCAGACAGTACGGTGGCTATCTCATAGCGCAAACCGATGTTGAGCATCAGGCGTTTGCTGGCGCGAATGTCGTCCTGGATGTAGCCGCCGATGACGCTCTGACGAAGATTGCGAGGTGTGATGACACCCCCATTTGGAGCCTCGAAACTTGCCGCCGAGCCATTGGTGATGAAGTCGTGGAAGTTGTTGTACTGAAGTACACCGTTCGCGTCCGAGTTGGCAGTGATATTGTCGAGAATGTGCTCGAAGGCGAAGCC
>DATCDL010000243.1:0-4796 GCA_036510715.1 Acidobacteriaceae bacterium | reverse complement strand
GGCTTGGGGATCGGTTTTGGCTCCGGTGGTGGCTGGGGCGGCAGCGTGATGGTATCAACTACCTTCGCGATAGTCGGATTGGTCTTTACGACATATCCCAGGATGACCACGATGAGCAGAATCGCGACATTAATGATGACGGAGGTGACAGTTGCACCCTTGCTACGTGACCCATCATTGAGGACGCCGAAGTCTCTAAATTGAACACTAGGCGGGTTGGGATCTTCACTACGGAGGGGCTTCGCCATTTTAGAATTCAGTCCTCAAGGTTGCACCAATATTAGGGCAGCGTTGTATTTACGGGAAAAAGGTATCCAGAGCATAGCAGATGAATTTGCCCTCCAATACTTGAGTCCGTTGAAAATGACGAGCAAGTGCAGGGTCCGCACCTTTCTACTCATTGACAAGTTAGCTACTGGCATAACAAGTACCGTTCGGAACAGACGTCCAGCGTATCCGGGCCTTTGCCCGTGATCGTCTTGATGTTGCTCCGTGGTCCGGAGACTGTGCGTACGTAGCGTGTTCAGGAGAATAAATTCGCTCTAAACAGAAGGCCCCAGAGATGAGTCCTAATTTGATGAGCAATACGGTTAGGATAGCACAAAGGTTAACAGCAGACGGGGCTGCACAAGCAGCGTAAATGAAGGCTGTAACCTGCGGAGATACTTATCGATGCACGATCTATTTCAGACGCTTTATCGCGATATGTTCCTTATGCCACTACCACTTACGGAGAAGATTCTTCGTCCTGTGGTGGTGTATCTGTGCCTGGTGATTTTTCTTCGGATGTTTGGGAAGCGGGAGTTGGCGCAGTTGAACCCGTTCGATCTGGTGGTTCTGTTGAGTTTGTCGAACACGGTGCAGAACGCCATCATCGGACCGGACAACTCGGTGACGGGAGGAATTGTAGGGGCGTTTGCGCTGTTGACGATTAATTGGGTACTGATGTGGGTGTTGTATCGAGCGCCGAAGAAGGTGACGACGGCGCTGCAAGGGGAGCCGTCGACGCTGATACGCGGTGGGGTTGTGGATGAGGAGGAGTTGAAGAAGCAGTCGTTGACGCACGAAGAGCTGGTCTCGGTGCTGAACAAGAACGGGTTGAATGATCCGGAAGATGTGGAGATGTGCGTGCTGGAGCCGAATGGGACATTCTATGTGCAGGCGAAGAAGCCATCGAGTGATGAGGTAGAGCGGAGCCAGATGATGAAGGCGCTGGCCGAGCTATCCGGTGAGGTGAAGGCGCTGCGGCAGCAGATTGAGGCGAGAGGTTAGGCAGTTTTTTGGGGTGAGTGAGCGAGGGCTTTGGCGCGGGCGGCGATGAGGCGTTCGGGTGAGGCGGGAAGCAGGGAGTCTTTGACGGCGGCGCGGTAGCCTCCCATGAAGATGGAGTACATGACAGCGAGGGCACAGCCGACGCCGAAGGCGAAGCCGAGGAAGAAGCCGATGAGCGCACTCCAGTAGCCAGGCACAGAACCTATGATGTCATGACCGGGGTTGGCCGGGTGGGTTTCGAGGTCTTTTGGACTTCGTGAACTCGCGGGAGGACAGCGCCTCGAGCAGGCAGGGCGAGAGCAGGATGGCGAGAGTTGCGACAACGAGGAGCAGGTCGAAGTGCATGGGTGGTCTATCGGCCAGAAGTGGAATGAGATTAGCTGCGAACCGCTGTGTTGTGGAGTGAAACATTCTGGTGGGTAGCGCCAGGGATGGTCGTGGTGTTGCTTGCACTGATCGCGATGACGTAAGTTGTCCATTGCCGGGGTTCGCGAGAGTGCAGCGTTTCAGCGACCGGCGCCAGGGAGTGAGGGTACGCTTATGTCTCAAGAGAACCAGATCGCGAACGCTGATGTATTCGAGTCGCACATGCGCGAAGATCGCGTGTTTCCACCCTCGGCGGAGTTTGCCGCGAAGGCGTGGATTGGGAGCGAGGCGGAGTATGAGCGGATCTATGCGCATAGCGTGAACGACCCGGCGGGGTTCTGGGGCGAGGCGGCGGGGGAGATTGAGTGGTTCAAGACGTGGGACCAGGTGATCGATGGGAGTGGGGCACATACGAAGTGGTTTGTGGGGGGCAAGCTGAATCTGTCGCACAACTGCGTGGATCGTCATGCGAAGGGCGCGCGGAAGGATAAGGTGGCGTTGTTGTGGGAGGGGGAGCCGGGCGAGGTGCGGCAGATGACCTATGGTGAGTTGCATGGAGAGGTGCAGCGGTTTGCGAATGTGCTGAAGTCGCTGGGGGTGAAGAAGGGCGACCGGGTTGCGGTGTATATGGGGATGTGTCCGGAACTGGCGATTGCGTTGCTGGCGTGTGCCCGGATTGGGGCGGTACATTCGGTGATCTTCGGAGGATTTTCAGCGCGCGCAATTTCTGATCGTGTGAATGATTCGGACTGCCAGGTGGTGGTGACGCAGGATGTGAGTTATCGGCGCGGAGGAGAGGTGAAGCTGAAGCAGATTGTCGATGAGGCGATGGAGACGTGTCCGGGAGTGCGGAAGATGGTGGTGTATCAGCGTGCGGAGAAGAGCGCTGTGGAGATGAAGGCGGGGCGGGATGTGTGGTGGCACGAGGCGATGGCCGCGGTGGAGGGTGAGTGTGCGGCGGAGTGGATGGATGCCGAGGACCCGCTGTACATCCTGTACACGAGCGGTACGACGGGTAAGCCGAAGGGGTTGGTGCATACGACCGGTGGGTATTCGGTGCAGACGTATCTGACGAGCAAGTATGTTTTTGATCTGCATGACGAGGATGTGTTCTGGTGCACGGCGGACATTGGATGGGTGACCGGGCACAGCTACGTGGTGTATGGGCCGCTGCAGAATGGGGCGACGGTGGTGATGTATGAGGGGGCTCCGAACTGGCCGGAGAATGATCGGTTCTGGAAGATTGTGGACGACCACAAGGTGACGATTTTCTATACGGCGCCGACGGCGATTCGGGCGTTCATCAAGTGGGGAAGCGAGTGGGTCCACAAGCATGATCTGAGTACGCTGCGGCTGCTGGGGACGGTGGGCGAGCCGATCAATCCGGAGGCCTGGATGTGGTATCACCGGGAGATTGGGAAGGAGCGTTGCCCGATTGTGGATACGTGGTGGCAGACGGAGACGGGAGCGATTTTGATTGCGCCGATTCCTGGGGCGGTGGCGACGAAACCAGGGTCGGCGACGCGGCCGTTCTTTGGGGTGGTGCCGGAGATTGTGTCGAACTCCGGGAACGGGACGGATGAGATTGTGAAGCCGGGGCAGGGTGGGTTGTTGATGATTGCGAAGCCGTGGCCTGCGATTGCGCGAACGATCTGGGGAGATGCGGCGCGGTATGAGAAGGCTTACTTCTCGGAGATGCCGGGGGTTTACTTTACGGGGGATGGGGCGCGGTGCGATGCGGATGGATATTACTGGCTGATGGGGCGCGTGGATGATGTGATTAATGTGAGCGGCCATCGGCTGGGGACGGCGGAGATCGAGTCGGCGCTGGTGGGGCATCGAGGGGTGGCGGAGGCGGCGGTGGTGGGGCGTCCGCATGAGCTGAAGGGGCAGGCGATTGCGGCGTTCGTGACGCTGGCGGAGGGGCATGAGCCGACGGAGGAGTTGAAGCAGGAACTGCGGCAGTGGGTGGCGAAGGAGATTGGGTCGCTGGCGCGTCCGGATGATCTGCGATTTACGCAGTCGCTGCCGAAGACGCGGTCGGGCAAGATTATGCGGAGGCTGCTGCGGGAGTTGGCTGCGACGGGCGATGTTAAGGGCGACACGACGACGCTGGAGGACTTCAGCACCGTGGCGAAGCTGCGTGAGAGGGACGAATAAGGGCGGAGGATGGCGGGGAACTTTCGCGCGAAACTGGAGTGTGTTTCACTCGTCTACAAACGTGTGCGGAGTCGGATGATGCGCTTGCTGATTGGATGGATGATGGTGGGGTTGGCGCTGGCGCCGATGGTGCAGGCGCAGGATTCGAAGGATGCGGGCCCGACGTTGCAGGTTGCGAAGCATGCGGCGACGGACAAGGCGGGGGAAGCAAGCCTGGTGGTGCTTCCGGTGGTGGTGCGCGACAAGAAGGGCGCGCTGGTGAATGGGCTTACGAAGGATGATTTTGCGTTGCAGGTGGGGGGCAAGCCGCAGACGATCACGTATTTCGACCACGAGAATGATGTGCCATTGACGCTGGGGGTGCTGGTGGATGTGCGCAATACTCCACAGGCCAAGCTTGATGAGGATCGCGCGGACAGCAAGGCGTTTCTGGAGGAGGTGCTGCAGCCGGCAAGCGGAAAGCGCGAGGCAGACAAGGGGTTTGTGGTGCACTTCGCGAAGGAGATCGAGTTACTGCAGGACGGGACGGACCAGAAGCCGCTGCTGGATAAAGCGGTCGAAGAGTTGGGGACGAGCAGTGCGAACTTCCATACGGCGGACTCGGCGGATACGGTCGATAGCGAGGGCAGGAAGGTGCAGCACGGAGGGACGTCGCTCTATGATGCGCTGTTCTTGTCCACGGACGAAGTGACATCGAAGCTGAAGGGGCGCAAGGTGCTGGTGGTGCTGACGGATGGTGTGGATGTGGGGAGCAAGGAGAGATTGGCGGAGGTGATTGATTCGGCGCAGGAGTCGAACACGATTGTGTATGCGATCTACTCCAGGGGGCAGCAGCGGTTCGATCAGCAGATGGGCAATCCGAACCGGAATCCGGGTGGAGGGTATCCCGGTGGAGGTTACCCGGGCGGAGGATATCCTGGTGGGGGGTATCCGGGTGGAGGATATCCTGGCGGCGGGTATCCGGGTGGGGGGTATCCGGGAGGTGGATATCCGGGTGG
>DATCDL010000242.1:0-3036 GCA_036510715.1 Acidobacteriaceae bacterium | reverse complement strand
TGCCCGCCGCCATCTGGGGCGAAAAGGAAGGAACGTATACCAACTCCGAGCGCCGCATCAGCAAGGTGAACAAAGTCGTTGCTCCTCCTGGCGAAGCGCGCGCCGACTTCGACATCTTCCTCGCCATCGCCGAAGAGCTTGGGCTGCGCGAAGAGCTGTATCCAGGCTGGACGACCACGCACGACGCATACAAGGAGTGGCAGCGCGTTTCCGCCGGTCGCGCCTGCGACTACAGCAAGATTTCATGGGAGCAGATCGAGCGCGAGGGCGGTGTTCAGTGGGGCGGCGAACGCCTGTACAGCGATGGCCAGTTTGCGTTCGATGGCGGACGCGCTCGGTTGCACTCTGTGCCGTGCGAGCCGTTCGCCGAGCAGCCTGATAAGGAGTACAATTTCATCCTCAACACCGGCCGCACCGTCGAACACTGGCACACGCGCACCAAGACCGGCGCTATCCCCATGCTGAACGGAATGGTGCCCAATGCGTGGCTGGAGATGAACCCCATCGACGCCGCGCAACTCAAGCTGCATTCGCATGACCGCGTCACAGTTGTGTCGCGCCGCAACCGCGTGGCGCAGGTCGAACTGCGCATCACGGGCATTGTCGCTCCTGGGCAGGTCTTCATGCCGTTCCACTTTCCTGAGGCCAACTCCAACCTCGTTACCCTCGGCGCATTCGATCCGATCTCGCGTGAGCCGAACTTCAAACAATGCGCCGTGCGCGTAGAGAAGTCCGTTTCACCCTGAATCAAAGAGGTTCCCGGCTACGCAGCCGGGCTATGACATCTCCCATGGCAACCACGACGTTGCTGTCCACGCCGAAGTGCACTCCTCCAACGCTTCGGTGACCCGCCCCATCATCTACCCCGCCACGCAGTCCGCGTGCAAGAGAAGAGGTCTATGAAGACGCATAAAGTGGAACAGCTCATCATCGCAACGGTAGGATTTTTCTGGTGCTTCCTCATGTGGTTCTCCACCGCCGCATTCAGCCCCAGCATCGCGGCCCACTATCACCTGAGCCTCAAGGCGCTTGGCCTGCTCGCCAGCTCAGCGATCTGGATGGCACCGGTGGGCCGCATCGTTGCGGGCTGGGCAGCGGACCGCTTCGGCGCGCCTCGCACCTTCGCTCTCATCCTCAGCGTGTGCGGCATCGTGTCGATCGCCTCGGCCTACACGACGAGCTACGAACTTCTGTTCGCCGAGCGCGTCATCGTGGCGATTGCAGGCGTCTCGTTTGTGGTTGGCATTCAGCACGTCGCACAGTGGTTCGAGGCTCACGAGATCGGTACCGCGGAGGGCCTGTTCGCGGGCACTGGCAATGTTGGCGCTGGAGCTGGAGCCCTGGTGCTGCCGCGGCTGTTCGGCACCAACTACCACGCTGCCTTCCTGTGGCTCGGCGTGATTGCCCTCGTGATTGCTGCGTGGTACTTGGTCCGCGGACAGTCCGCGAGCAGCACCGAGCGGCGAGATCTGGTGCGCAAGCAGAGCACTCTCCGGGGCACGCTGTTCGTGTGGAGCCGCTACATCGCCATCGCGCTGATGCTCGCCTACGCGATGTCGTTCGGCCTCGAAATCGCGATGAATGCCTGGCTCCCCGGCTACTTCACTCGCGGCTTCCATGGTGAGATTCTTGCTCTTGGCTTCACCGGAGTCGCCGGCCTGCAGATTGCCGCCGGAACGTTTGCTGCTGTGCAGTCGTTCACGGCATCGCTGTTTCGTCCGTTCTCCGGATTCATGTCGGACCTGTTTCAGCGCAAAGGCTGGACACCTCTTCCGCTCATCGCAAAGACGCTCCCGTACGCTCCCCGGCTGCACTGGCTGGGGCTCTCGCTCATCCTCATCACCCTCACGATGGGAAGCCTTACCGTCGCCGGCCTGATGGGTTCGCTTCATCTCTCTGTGCTGGTTCTGGTCGCCATGGGGGTTGCCATCTCGTTTGCAACTGGGGGCACCTTCGCGCTCGTGCCGTTGCTATTTCACGACCGCCCGGGTGCGGCCGCAGGCTTCATTGGCGGCGTGTCGACCGCCGCGGGCATCGTGTACCCGCTGATCTTCGCCGGCGGCCACAACATCTACTTCGGTTATGCCTATGTGGCGCTGTACATGTTCGTTCCCATCACGCTGTTCTACTTCTGGGCGGCGCGTTATGAGCGCTCACCGCAGGAGCACGGCCTGATGGAGCACCGCGAACTCGTCGCCGAAGCCGCCTGACATCGTATCCCGCAACGCGAACCCAGTCGCACCCTATGAGGCGCATCATGCAAATAAATCCGGTCACACAACTCAACCACTCCGTCCCTCGCGAACCCTGGTACAAATACGGTGTTGCCGTGCTTCTGCTTGAAATGCTGATTGCCGTAGCCGTCTGCGGCTACTCGCTCTATATGACCTTCCATGGGCTGGGCGGTTTTCCTGGAAAACATTAGAGCGATAGGAAGCCCCTCGTGACTCGACCGAATGAGGATGCTCATTCGGTCGAGATATCACACTCCGCTCGTCAGCCCTGCGGTTGATATTGTTGGTCGGTGACTTTCTCCAGCCATTCCACGGCTTTGCCATCGAGCTTTTCGGCGATCGCGATGTGGCTCATCGCCGTGGTTGGCGTGGCTCCGTGCCAGTGCTTTTCCCCGGCTGGAATCCAGATGACGTCACCGGGACGGATCTCTTCGACGGACCCTCCCTCGCGCTGTGTCCAGCCGGTGCCGAAGGTGACGATGAGCGTCTGGCCGAGTGGATGCGTGTGCCATGCCGTGCGCGCACCAGGCTCGAAGGTGACGATGGCTCCGCTGACGCGAGCGGGGTCGGTGTCTTGGAAAGGCTGGTCGATGCGTACCGTTCCGGTGAAGTACTCCGCGGGCCCGGGTACTGAAGATTGTGAGCCATTCCGTTTAATTTCCATCGATTATCTCCTTCGTTTGTTGGTTCGATGCAGACGAGTAAGACGGGAGACGCACCCACGCTGAGGGCGTCTTCCGCGAGGCGTGATCTACCTGCCGACGAGTGCTTGCAGATGCGCTGGATAGCGTGCACCCTGCAC
>DATCDL010000241.1:0-22476 GCA_036510715.1 Acidobacteriaceae bacterium | reverse complement strand
AGGAAGATGAACGGCTTGATTGACTGCGGCTTGCGCTGCTCTAACCGCACTCGCCAGGTCGCGTCCCTGGACGCTGTATTGAACGCCAATATAGCGGGAATTGTTCTCACGATAAATAAAGGATGCACCGTTTCCTTGCCGGATATCCGCCAACTGGTCCAGCGGAATCTGCTCCCCATCCGGCGCGCCCACCAGCAGGTTGCCAATTGCGTTCGCGCTGCTTCGAAATTGGGGCTGCATGCGCACCACAAGATCAAAGAGCTTCTCACCCTGGATCACCTCGGTCACGGCCTGGCCGCCTACGGCCGTGGAGATCACGGCTTGCACGTCGGAGACGTTAATCCCGTAACGAGCAATTTTATTGCGATCGATGTTGATCAGTAGACTCGGTTGCCCGAGTTCGCGTACCACGGTCAGGTCTGTAAATCCCGGGACCTTAGCGAGCACGTTCTTGATTTGGATTGCCTTGTCCTGAAGGACCTGTAGATCGTCACCATATACTTTGACCGCAAGCGAACTCTTCAAACCAGTCAGCGCCTCATCCACGGCGTCTTCCGCAGGTTGGGTGTAGTTAAATACGATTCCGGGAAAGGCAGTAAGCCGCGTATTGATGGAAGCAATCAACTTTTCCTTCGTATCGGTGTCTCCGGCCCAGGATTTGTCGTTGTAAGGTTTCAATCCGACATAGAACTCGCAATTAAAAAATCCCGTGGGATCGGTGCCGTCGTCGGGGCGACCCAACTCTGAGCCAACGACGGTGACCTGCGGGTAGGACATGAGTATTTTGCGGATCTGAGGCGCGATACTGCTGGCTTCTTCAAAGGAGATCGTGTAAGGCATCGTAGCTCGGACCCATAGCGCGCCTTCGTCAAGGTGCGGCATGAACTCCCCACCGATGAAGGGAATGAGCAGCAACGTGGCTGCAAAGACCACAGCAGCGATCAACACAACAAACTTGGGATGATCGAGTGCTCGGTCCAACAGGTGGGCGTACAACTTCTTGATCAATTCAAAAATGCGGTTGCGCCGATCACGTACTCCGCTCTTGAACCAATAGGACGCCAGAACCGGAACCAAAGTGAGGGTAAGGATCAGCGCACCCACAATGGCAACCGACATCGTCTCGGCCATGGGATGGAATAGTTTTCCCGAAGGCCCGCTGAGCGCATAGATGGGAAGGTATCCCGTAAGAATGATGGCTACGGAATAAAAGATGGGCCGACCAACGTCCTTGGCGGCCAGGAGGATCACATCATGCAGCCTGTAATTCTGGCCCTCCCTAAGCACAAGTTCACGGTAGATGTTCTCCACCATGACCACAGTGCCATCGATCACGATGCCGAAGTCGATCGCGCCAAGCGAAAGCAGATTGGCATCGCCATTTTGGGCGTGGAGCACGATGAACGCGAACAGCAGGGCCAGTGGAATAGTAAGCGCTGTGATGACGGCGGCACGCACACTCACTAGAAAGAAGATCAAAACGATCAGGACAAGGATCATGCCGTGGAACAGATTGTGCTCCACCGTATGCGTGGTCAAATTGATCAGGTCGCTACGATCGTAATAAGGATGGACTTTGACGTCTGGCGGCAGAATGTCTTTGTTTAAGACCTGGGTCTCTGCTTCTACGGACTTCAGAACAGTCTGCGTCTGCTCTCCACGACGCGACATAATGACGCCTTCGACGGCATCGCTATTGTTTTGATATCCGAATTCGCCGAGCCTCGGAGCATGGCCTATTACGACGCTGCCGATGTCCTTGACTCGAACGGGCACGCCATTCTTGCTGCCGATTACGATGTTGCCAATATCCTCGGTATCGCGAACCAGTCCAATGCCGCGCACATAATAAAATTGGCCGCCTTGCGAGTAGAAGCCGCCGCCTGCATTGGAGTTATTCGCCTGCAAGGCGGCAGTCACCTGGGCGACAGTCAGATGATACCCATAGAGCTGCGCTGGATCGAGCAGAACCTGATACTGCATCGTGGCCCCGCCGAAACCTGAGTCGTCGGCAACGCCGGGAACAGAACGATACGCCCGCTCCACGGTCCAGTCCTCAATTGTCTTCAACTCCTGCGGAGTGCGGTCGGGGCTTTCCAGTACATAGCGATATACCAGGCCGCTGGGGCTAAAGAGAGGAGCCATCGAAGGCGTGACTCCAGCGGGCAGGGTCGCCTGGGCAATCCTCTGGAAAACGACCTGCCGTGCGAAGTAGTCGTCTGTATTGTCCTGAAAGGTCATGATGAGGTCAGACAGCCCATACAGTGAGATGGACCTAACGACGACCATGTTTGGGACACCGTTCATCTCCAGTTCAAGAGGAAGGGTGACCAACCGCTCCACCTCTTCCGCCGCATGCCCTGGCCATTGCGTAATGAGTCCGACCTGGGGAGGAGAGAGATCTGGGTAGGCGTTCACCGGCATCCGCTGGAAGGAGATAATCCCAGCAATCATCATCATCCCGGTCAGCATGAGCACTAAAAACCGCTGACGGAGGGCCGCTTTTACGATTCGATGGATCATTCGGTTATCGGCGCCACTGTCTTTCTTGCAGTTCCGGATTAAGGTGCAAAAGATCGGGCTCTAACGTTGCAGGGAATTTGCGAATTGCACAAAGAGGCTGCCATCTCCAATAAAACGATCACCGGGATTCAACCCGGAGGTAATCTGCGTCGTCCCGTTCTGACTCTGACCGAGCGTGACGGAACGCCTGCCAAACTGGTCTCCACTGGTTGCGACGTAAATAAAAGGCTGATTCTCATCATCACGCAAAACCGCCGAATCCGGGACGGCAACCACATTTCTCACTGAGCCGGCATTCACGCTAGCCGTCACGTACATACCTTTTTTCAATTTGTCTGCCGGATTGACCGTCTCAATGCGCGCCTGGAGAGTCCGCGTGTTTGGATCCAGAGCGGCCGCTATGTAGGAAATACGCCCATGGAAAACATCAGGATAGGTGTCTGTTTGAATCGTTACCGGGTCTCCTACATGCACGTAGGGCAGGTCTTTTTGGTAGACATCGACCAGCACCCACACCGTTTGAGTATTGGAAACCATAAAGCACTGCGTCGTTCCGGTCTGGAGTAGCTGCCCGGCGGATACATCCTGCTCCACCACCTCTCCGTTGATCGGGGCTCGTAACGGAACCTCAAAAGAAGCAGACGTATTGAGCAGCGCATCGGGGTCGGCGACACCCATCACTTTCAAAGCGGCTGCGGCCGCGGCAAGATCTCCGCTTGCCTGGACTTGAGCCGATTCGGCCTGCTCCACATCTTGCTCCGCCAAGGCATGGTGTTGGTAGAGATCCTTCGCCCTGGCATAGGTCTTCTGCGCCAGTGCGTTGGCATCCTTGGCCTTGAGATAATTCGTGCGCAGTTGGGAATAGTCGGGACTCGCCACGTATAGCATGGGCTCCCCGCGACGCACCCCTTGGCCTGGAACAACGACAACCCGGGTCACCGGACCGCTCACTTGCGTGATGACCGGGGTAGTTTGGAAGCTGTTATAAGCAACGGTTCCCGTGAGGCGAAGGTTCCTTGCCAATGTGGAAGGCTCGGCAGTCAGCACCTGCAAATGGGCCATCTGCTCCTGGGGAACTGAGAAGAGAGTCGCGCTCTCGGAGTTACCCGCGCCATTACTGGCGGCAGCTTTCGAGCCGGAACCGTTGCAGCCGGTCAGCATAAAGACGACCAGCGCCGTGGCTATCAGCGCAGCATGGTCGGTCGAACAGCCCTTGTGCATCTTCACGGAAGGTTCCTCGTTCCGACTGCTTCCTCGAGTTGTTCGAGCGATGTCATGTAGGAGGACAGCGCCTGCCGATAGGCTAATTGGACTGTCCTGTAGCTGCGTTCCGCGTCCAAAAAGTCCAGCAGGCTTGCCGCCCCGCGTTTATAGGCATATTGACTGATATCCCGCGAGTCCTGTGCTTGCTTCAGATATCCGGAAGTATAAAGGTGCACCACTTCGTCGTTGCTGCGCAAAAGATTATAAGCATCGTTCAGATCGGAGAGGACCTGGTCCGATGCCGCGATCTCCGTCTGCTGGGCCTGTGTCAGCGCATGCTGGGTGCGCGCGATCTCGCCTTGATTCCGATCGAAGAGAGCCCAGGGAATACTGAGGGAGATTCCGCTGCTGTTTGCCCCGGATGTATGGGTGTAAGTAAGGCCGCCGCTCACATCCTGTTTGCCATTGGCTTTGGCGAGCATAATCTGGCTCTGCGCCGAGGCTATTCCCAATTCACTCGCGCGCAGGTCAGGGCGATCCTTAAGTGCCTCTATCTCCAAATCCTCTAACTGCTCCTTTACGGGCGCATACGATAAATCACCAATCACATCGTAATCCGCAGGTACCGCGTCGTAGCTCAGCGATTGCCGCAATGCGACAAGGGACTGAACCTTTGCCAAACGCGAAGCAGAGACGTCAGTCTGGAATTGCAGCAGTTGCAGTTCGATCTTGAGGTAATCACCTTCACTGATATAGCCCGACTTGTACTGCGTCTGGGCGAGGTCAACGGTTTGCTGAAAGTCTTTCAGATTCTGTTCAGAGAACTGTAGCGTCGATTCCGCCAACAAAACGGCAATGAACTCCTGCGCCACGTTAAACGTCAAAGTACGCTCAGCATCCTGAACCTGTGCACGGGTCACAGCCGTCTGGTCTTGAGCGGCCTTCAGGCGACGCTGACGTTTGTTACCACGCTCGAAAAGATAACCGATCCCAAGATCGAACTCCTGATTCGTATCCAGGTAGCCCGCAGTGAAATCCTGAGGAGTAAAAATGGGGAAATACTGGGTATCGGCGTCAAGAGTGGGATTGGGGCGTAGATTGGCAGTGATCTCCTGGGCTTGATTCTGGAGGACAAGGGTGCGTTCGGCTTGCAGCGCGTGGTTGTGGGTCAGCGCAAGCTGGATCGCCTGATCCAGATCGATTCTGGTCTGCGCTTTAGCGTGCGGTGCAAGCACGAAGAGAAGAATAACCGTAGCCGCAAGAACGTATGTTCGGAATTGCCGCGGAAATAATATGCCCAAATCCAGATGCCGCATCATAGATGAGACGTGTGAGATAGCCAATCGAGGACGTCTCAAGTCTTTAGTCTCCGTGCCATCTCCTGGGTTCATATGCGGCGGTCGCTTCTTTTGAGATCTAAATCAAATATTGACAGAAAGATTGCAAATAAAGTGATTACGGACTTCCACCGGTCCACCAGTGCCGCCCGGCTTCGCCCATGAGCCATTCTTGAGAGCCAAACGGATGCGATGCAGCATGAACCACGCCGAACGATGGGGGACTCTGCAAAGATCGTGCCGGTCTTGACTGAAAACTGCTTGCGGCACTCACGGTACTTCCAAATGCGGCGAGTCTTGAGGAAACGTACCGTCTCAGGTTCTTCGCGGAAGCCGCGGGGAATGAGGGTGGTACCACCGGGCTGAATTGTATTGGTAAACTTGGGACCGAGAGGGTTCCGATCTTCATCGGGACGCCATCCCATAAATGCCGCCTTCCATTTCACGCTCGCCCCTCTTCGGTTGTTCACAGTTCGGGGATCGGAGTGAACACTCGGGGGCACTACCCAATATTTACGTGAAGTCTCCATTAGCCTCCCTGGTCTTTAGACTACACGCTGCTATCCCGAGGCACGCGGCGGTGTGGATCAACCAGCCATCGTACCCGGAAGCGCGGCTCAGTCCAGCAACCGCTTCTGGGCTCGTGGCGAATCTCGGTTAGCGCATAATCGCCAATTCACTCATCTAAGACCGCTTAATCCTGATATGTCGGCTTGTATCCAGGTTTCCGTGCTGTGACCTCGGTTACCTGCGCCTGCTTCGACACTCCAACGATCTGCTCCACACTAAATCGCTTCTTCTTCAGCCAAAATCCCCATTCAGATTTTGCCGAAGACTAACATTTGCTTTGGTTCAGGAATACCGAGGCCGATCACACGCTGAACGAATTCTCGAAACGACCGGTCATAATGCCTGCAAATCTCTGGATTGACAGTTGGGATCACCATACAACGGTCGAATATTACAAACTGCCAAATCTGCACCTTGGCCGCTGCAAAATGAGACTCAAAAAGCCTTTGTTTTGCCTCAAAGCTCACTCCCGATCCACTCCGAATAGCTGGACCTCGCGCGGAGTGAAGTGTTCGCCGGCCGTTTCCTTGGAGAGTTCTGCGAACTTGCGGATCAACGTCTCGAAGAGGATGCCCCTCGTCTTGATATCCTTCTAGGCTGCATTAAACTCGGAAGTGCTGCCGTGCTAGCCTGGCGATCGCGGATACAGCAGGATTATCCCCTTCCTTATTCCAAACCAGATGCAGTTAACTTGTGGTTGTGACCGCTTCATGCGCCGAAGAACGACACCTCGGTAACGCATAAGTTGTGCACTTTCAGGAACCATAGCTACGCCGCCCCCCGCGCTGACCAGGGCGAGAATCGAATGGATCTGACTGACATGCTGGACGTAGGTGGGAGCTATCCCCAACGGCGCAAAGAGAGAATCGATGAGGTGATAGAAGTAGTAGCCATCTTGAGGAGAGAACGTGATGAACGGCTCCCCTGCGAGATCCTGCAGGTCGGGCAGGCGTCCCTTCGCTAGACGGTGGGAGAGCGGTGTGGCGAGCATCATTCTCTCCCGCGCCACGCAAAGGCTTTCAAAGCCTTCCTGTGCCACGGGCATCCTCTGCAGCCCCATATCCATGGAGTTGTTCCTGAGCGCTTCGACCTGTTGCTTTGAAACCATCTCCGTGAGTACGAGTTCGATATCCTTGAGCGACGAAGCCATCTTCGTCAGCAGCCGAGGCAGAAATTCATAGCTAGACCCGGCTGTGAAACCGAGGCGAACGAGGCCGCTGCTCCCGCTGGCCATCCGTTTCACGATAAGACCGGCAGATTCGGCGAAACCCAGAATGCGTACAGCTTCCCGCATAAAAGCTTTGCCTGCTGGCGTGAGTCGTACCGAGCGGCTCGTTCGAGCCACTAACTCAACCTGAAGCTCGTGTTCCAGCAACTGTATCTGTCGGCTCAGGGGCGGTTGCGTCATGTTCATGCGCCGGGCTGCACGGCCGAAGTGCAGCTCTTCACCAACTGCGATAAAGCAGCGCAATTGTTTGAGATCAAACATCGATGCTCCTAGGGTATCAATCAATCCCAAGTATAAGTCAGAGATGACATGAATTCCGATGAGCGGTCCGCAGATCTTCGTTATAGTTTGCATGTACGGATTACGCGATCTGCACTCGAAGGAAACCCATGACCCAGATGTCTCCCAAAGAATTTGCAAAGAAAATAGGAGCGGGCTTGCTCTCGTTTCCTGTTACGCATTTCACGGATGCCTATGCCTTCGATGAAGGCCCCTATCGGGAGCATATTGAATGGCTCCTTGAATACAAGCCTGCTGGCCTCTTTGCCGCTGGAGGAACAGGCGAACTTTTTTCGCTCACTCTAGAGGAGTTTTCAAACATCATTGCGGCGGCAGTTGAGCAGACTGGTCGGCGGGTACCTGTTGTGGCCGGCTGCGGATACGGCACTGCGATGGCAAAGCAGTTTGCACAGGCAGCGGAAGCTGCTGGTGCCGACGGCATTCTGTTATTGCCACCATATCTGCTCAAGAGCGAGCCCGCAGGGATGATGGCGCATGTTGAATCGGTGTGCGCTTCGACAAGCCTTGGCGTCATCTTCTATAACCGCGATAACGCTATTCTCAGTGAAAATACCCTAGAGCGATTGTGCGAGCGCTGCCCAAATCTTGTCGGCTTCAAAGACGGCTACGGCGATATCGAACTGATGACGCGCATTTATACGCGAATGGGCGACCGCCTCACCTATATAGGCGGCCTTCCAACCGCGGAGACTTTTGCATTGCCCTACCTCGAAATGGGCGTCACCACATATTCATCCGCGATTTTCAACTTTCTGCCCCAGTTCGCACAGAACTTCTATGCGGCGGTACGCAGGCGCGACCACGACGAGGTGTTCAAGCAGCTACGCGATTTTGTCTTGCCCTACATTGATATTCGCAATCGGCAGAAGGGCTATGCCGTATCGATCGTCAAGGCGGGCATGCGCGCTGTCGGCCGACCCGCCGGTCCGGTACGTTCCCCACTCACCGACCTGAACCAAAGCGAGATGGATGCCTTGGTTAAACTGATCGCAGACCGCTCGTGAACTGACTGAAAAATTGATGATCTCCGGCAAACAAACTCATGTGCGCTATCTCATCATTTCGATGCTGTTTGTCGCCACCTGTTTCAGCTACGGAGATCGGGTTGCGCTTTCTATAGCAGGCGCGGCGATGGAAAAGGTGCTGTCGCTCGATCCGGTGAAACTGGGATTTCTGCTCTCCGGCTTCAGTTGGGCTTATGTACTTGGACAGTTGCCCTCGGGAGGATTGCTCGATCGCTTTGGCTCGAAACGCGTCTACACCATAAGCATTGTTTGCTGGACTATCTGCGCTTTTCTTATCGGTTTTACAGGGTATCTTGCCGCAGGGTGGATCTTCAGCGCAATCTTTGGCTTGCGACTTCTCTCCGGATTGGCGCAGTCCCCTGTCTTTCCTGGCAATGGCCGCATCGTCGCCGCGTGGTTTCCGACGGCAGAGCGCGGAACAGCCTCCGCGATCTTCAATGCTTCCCAGTATTTTGCTCTGGTAGCCTTCGGTCCACTCTTTGGTTGGCTCACTCACACCTACGGCTGGCAAAGCTGCTTTTGGTTTATGGGCTTGTTCGGCTTCGTACTCACGCTGGTCTGGTTGAAGACAGTCTATAACGTGAAAGACCACCCCCTGATCGGGCAGGCTGAGATCGATTTCATTGAGCGGGGTGGTGGGCTTGTAAACATTGACGGTGCGGCAGCAGCGCAATCGCGAGGCACTCCACTTAGCTGGGGCGGAGTGAGACAGTTGCTGCAACAACGGATGCTGGTCGGCATTTACATCGGACAGTTCTGCATCACGACATTGACTTATTTCTTTCTCACCTGGTTTCCCGTGTATCTGGTGGAGGCGCGACACATGTCGATTCTGCGTGGAGGGCTCGCCGCGGCGTTGCCTGCGCTGTGCGGCTCAGTAGGCGGCATCCTTGGCGGAGTTTGTTCCGACACACTCTTGCGCCGAGGCAGCTCACTCACCTTTGCGCGGAAGGCACCCATCATCGCGGGGATGCTTCTCTCGGTCACAATGATTGCTTGCAACTACACGAATGTGCAGGCTATGGTGATGTTCCTGATGTCGCTGGCCTTTTTCGGCAAAGGCTTCGGGGCGTTGGGTTGGACGGTGATCGCCGACACTTCCCCGAAGGAGTTGATCGGCCTGAATGGCGGCGTCTTCAATCTGTTCGGCAATATTGCCGGTATCACAACGCCCATCGTTATCGGATACCTGGTGAAGAAGACGGGTTCCTTCGATGATGCGCTGATTTTTGTCGGCTCGGCTGCACTACTTGCGATCTTCAGCTATCTGGTGATTGTCGGCGAGATCAAGCGGCTAGAGTTTCAACCTCCGCCGCAACATGCGGCACAAGGCTGAGCAATCGTTGAGGAGGAGTTCTGTGAACGACGTATTGATGGCGATCCCACCCGGACAAACTCCCTCAGTCACCAGTATGAAGGTGATTCCCGTCGCCGGACATGATGGCATGTTACTTAACCTCAGCGGCGCGCACGCTCCATTTTTCACGCGCAACATCGTTCTGCTCACGGACAGCGCAGGCAATACCGGAGTCGGCGAAGTCCCCGGCGGTGAAAAGATCCGGCGCGTGCTCGAAGAATCACATTCGCTCGTAGTGGGGCGACCACTGGCCGCTTATAACTCCATCCTGAATACGGTGCGGCTGCGTTTTGCAGATCGCGATAGTGAAGGCCGTGGACTTCAAACCTTCGATCTGCGCACCACGGTACATGCCCTGACTGCGATCGAGTCGGCGCTGCTCGATCTTCTGGGCCAGTTTCTCGAACTGCCGGTTGCAGCCCTTCTGGGGGAAGGTCAGCAGCGTTCCAGCGTTGCAGTCCTCGGCTACCTTTTTTTTATTGGAGATAGGCGGAAGACCAATCTCGCCTACCGCAGCGAGCAAAATGCAAGTGATGCATGGTTCCGTCTGCGGCATGAAGAAGCATTGACCACTGAGGCTGTGCTGCATCTTGCAGAGGCAGCACACGCGCGCTATGGATTCAACAACTACAAACTCAAGGGCGGCGTGCTGCCAGGCGCGCAGGAGATGGAGACTGTCACCGCACTGGCGGAACACTTCCCGAATGCACGCATCACACTGGACCCCAACGGAGCATGGTCACTCGATGAGGCTATCCGCCTCTGTAAAGACAAGCACCATGTGCTTGCGTACGCAGAAGATCCTTGCGGAGCCGAGCAAGGGTTCTCTGGACGCGAAATCATGGCGGAGTTCCGGCGGGCCACTGGCCTACCCACCGCAACGAACATGATTGCAACGGACTGGCGTGAACTTAGACACGCGGTTCAACTCAATGCTATCGATATACCGCTTGCCGATCCACACTTTTGGACGATGCAGGGTGCGGTACGTGTCGCGCAGCTTTGTCACGAATGGGGCCTCACATGGGGATCGCATTCCAACAGCCACTTCGATATCTCTTTGGCGATGTTTACCCATGTGGCCGCCGCTGCTCCAGGTAGAGTCACCGCGATCGACACGCATTGGATCTGGCAGGACGGTCAGCGGCTTACCAGGGAGCCGCTTCAAATTATCAATGGCGAGTTGAAAGTGCCAAACCGTCCAGGGCTTGGCGTCACGATTGATATGGAGAAGATTGAGCAAGCGCATTCGCTCTACAAGACGATTGGGTTAAGCGCGCGGGATGACGCGAACGCAATGCAATTCCTTGTGCGAGGTTGGAAGTTCGATCCCAAGCGACCTTGTCTGGTCTTGTAGATTCCATCAGACTGCACCATCAGTACCATGGCTTCAAATAGAAATACTGGAGTTGCAAAATGCAATTGACTGGCGAAATATTGATAGGGGCTCGCGCAGCGCGTGGCACTCAGGGTGTGATGCAGGCAGTAAACCCCAGTACGGGAATGAAGATGGAGCCGACATTCGGAGGAGCATCTTCTGAGGATGTAAACACCGCCTGCACTCTGGCTGGCTCGGCCTTCGACGTTTATCGCGCCACGAGCCTAGAGCACCGTGCAAGATTTCTCGAAGCGATTGCGCAAGGCATTGTGAATCTCGGGGACGTTCTGGTTGAGCGTGTCATGAGCGAATCGGGGCTCCCACGCCCTCGCGTCGAAGGAGAGCGCGCACGTACCGCCGGACAACTGCGGCTCTTTGCATCACTTGTGCGCGAGGGCCGGTGGCTCAACGTCACCATCGATACGGCGCAACCCGATAGAAAACCTTTGCCTCGCGCTGATCTTCGTGCGCAAAAAATCCCTCTTGGCCCTGTGGCAGTTTTCGGCGCAAGCAACTTCCCACTCGCATTTTCGGTCGCAGGCGGCGATACAGCCTCCGCACTCGCTGCAGGATGCCCGGTGGTTGCAAAATCACATCCTTCGCACCTGGGAACTTCCGAATTCGTAGGCCGCGTCATTCAAAAGGCTGTGGCGGAGTGTGGAATGCCCGAGGGCGTATTCTCTCTGCTGGTTGGTCAGGGCAATGCCGTTGGCGAGGCGCTGGTTCTGCATCCGTCGATTCAAGCCGTCGGCTTCACTGGATCACGGCGTGGTGGCCGCGCGCTGGTCGCGCTCGCGGCTGGCCGTGAGGTTCCGATTCCTGTCTACGCTGAAATGAGCAGTATCAACCCGGTATTTGTGCTGCCGTCCGCGCTTGCACAGCGCTCTGAGGCCATCGCGCAGGGGCTCATCGATTCTGTCACGCTTGGTGCCGGCCAGTTCTGCACGAAGCCCGGCATCGTCATCGCTCTGGCGGGGCCGGATTTTCAACGTTTTTGCGCTACCGCCAAATCCAGCATCGAATCTAAATCCGCAGCCGTCATGCTCAACTCCGACATTCGCCGTGCTTATTGCCAGGGATCTGCTCTCTGGTCCAGCGATAGTGAAATCCGGCCCATATCCACTGTCAGCGCGCCACCCCCCGACGCGAATGCCGGCCAGCCGATGATCTTCGCTACCAGTGCGCATCATTTTCTTCAATCTCCGAATCTGTTGCAAGAGGTCTTCGGTCCCGCAGCTCTCCTGATCGAGTGTGCCAGCGTAGACGAACTTCTAGCCATCGCAAACCATCTGGAAGGCCAGTTGACGGCAACGCTTCATCTCACTGAAGAGGATATTCCGCTCGCACGCGTTCTAGTGCCCATCTTAGAGCTCAAAGCTGGACGTATTCTGGTCAACGGTTTTCCTACCGGCGTCGAAGTCACCTATGCTATGGTGCATGGCGGCCCCTCCCCTGCGACTTCCGATAGCCGCGTCACCTCTGTTGGAGCCATGGCAATCGATCGCTTCTTGCGGCCAGTATGCTATCAAGACTTTCCCCCGGCGTTGCTGCCCGAACCGCTACAGGACAAGAACCCGCTACACCTATCGCGGCTGGTCGATGGAAAGATGCAGCAGCGCTAAAGCGTGGCGACTAACAGGGATCAAGCGAGGAATACCGCATGTCAAACGAAAAAACGTTTCGGCCTCTTTATGTGAAGGTTCACCCCGAGGATACGGTTGCCATCATCGTGAACGAGGGTGGTTTACCCATGGGCACACAGTTCGATTCGGGGTTAACGCTGGTCGAAAATATTCCCGAAGCACACAAAGTCGCACTGGTCGACATACAGCCTGGAGCGCCCATACTCCGCTATGGATCGATCATTGGGTATGCAGCCTGCGCCATCGCCAAAGGTAGCTGGGTGCATGAGGAGCGGATGCATCTACCGAGTGCACCATCGCTGGAAAATCTCTCTTTTACCGCCGCCACACCGCGGCCAATGCCGCAGCTGGATGGCTATACCTTTGAGGGCTTTCTTAACGATGACGGATCGGTAGGGACGAAAAATATTCTCGGTATTACAACGACTGTTCAATGTGTTGCCGCTACAGTTAACTTTGCGGTTAAGCGCATCAAGGCGGAGATACTGCCTCACTATCCGAACGTCGATGACGTCATTGCCCTCACTCATAACTACGGCTGCGGTGTCGCCATCGATGCGCCGGGCGCAGAGATTCCTATCCGCACGCTTCGCAATCTCGCACTCAACCCCAACCTTGGCGGAGCACCCATGGTCGTCAGTCTGGGCTGCGAAAAACTACAGCCGGCGCGGCTACTCCCTTCCAGCATGTTCCCTGTCCTCGCCACCGAGCCCTACCTTGTTCGCATGCAGGATGAGCAACACCATAGTTTCGGCGACATGGTTGCGGCGATTATGGATCTCGCAGAGAAGCGCCTCGCACAACTCAACCAGAGAAGGCGCACCACCCGGCCAGCCTCCGATCTGGTCGTTGGCTTACAGTGTGGTGGCAGTGATGCCTTCTCCGGCGTCACTGCGAATTCCGCTGTCGGATATGCATCCGACCTGCTGGTCCGTGCCGGTGCCACCGTCATGTTCTCTGAAGTCACCGAAGTCCGCGATGCCATTCATCTGCTGGTTGCCCGCGCCGCAGACCCACAAGTGGCCAGCGATCTCATCCGCGAAATGGCCTGGTACGACGCATACCTGGATCGTGGCGGAGTGGATCGTAGCGCCAATCCATCTCCAGGCAACAAAAAAGGTGGCTTGACTAATATCGTGGAAAAGGCCCTCGGCTCAATCGCCAAAGCAGGCACCAGCCCCATTGCAGGTGTCTTCGGACCAGGCGAACGAGCCACGAAAAAAGGGCTGATCTTCGCTGCTACCCCAGCCAGCGACTTTATCTGCGGGACCCTGCAACTTGCAGCATCCATGAACATGCACGTCTTCACTACCGGACGGGGTACACCTTATGGCCTCGCCATGGCCCCCGTGATCAAGGTGTCATCGCGTTCCTCTTTGGCGGCCCGATGGCCTGATCTCATCGACATCGATGCAGGCAGCATAGCTTCTGGAGACGCTACCATCGAGCAGGTTGGCACACAGCTCTTCCAACTCATCCTCGATGTAGCCAGTGGGAGTAGACAGACATGGTCGGATCATTGGGGCCTGTACAACGACCTTGCACTCTTCAATCCGGCTCCAGTTACCTAACGGTTCACTCCTATCCCGATAAGAGTGAACCGCGTTCTTTGCCTTTTGCAATAGCAGCTTAACATCACCCCTCGGAGAAGCTTCGCAGGTCTGGCTGCGACGCATCGCGTCGACTAAACTGACCCGCACCGTACTAGCCAAATCGTCCGCGCCGGTAATTGCATACTTCCGTTCTCCGCTGCTGAGAGCGGCTCCGCATAGCCAATTTACGAAGGAGCAATAGCGATGGAGTTGAAAGCAAATGTATACCGGAATTTTGCCGCGTCAATAAGGATGAGAAGAAACCGCCCACTCTTGGGGATTCTTTTGGCAGGCGCGCTTCTGGCCATGAGCACCGCACTGGCCTTCGCGCAACAACAGTCGCTGCCTTGGTCGCAGCGCATGGCCGACTCCGCGATCCAGCGTTGGCCAAACGGGCAGTTCGACGCCAAACCTTCGCACTGGAACTACGCTCTGGGCACGTTGCTCAACGGCATGGATGCCAATTGGCGCGATACCGGGGACGGCAAATACTACACCTACATCGAAAGTTCGATGGATCAGCTTGTCTCGCCCGACGGATCGATGCCGACCTACAAAATGGACGAGTACCAGCTTGACAGCGTCCTGCTCGGCCGCCAACTCCTATTGCTCTTCGCCACCACCCAGGATCGGAAATACTACACTGCGGCTTCGACCCTATACCAACAGCTAAAAAAGCAGCCGCGCAACCCGCAAGGCGGCTTCTGGCATAAGCAGTTCTATCCCAATCAAATGTGGTTGGACGGTCTCTACATGGCTGAGCCTTTCTATGCCGAATACGCGAAGGAGTTCCACCATCCCGAAGACTTCAGCGACATCACCAAGCAGTTCGTGCTGATCGACGAACACACCAGCGATCCCAAAACCGGTCTGCTCTATCACGGTTGGGATCAATCGAAAAAGCAGCGCTGGGCCAACAAAGCTACTGGAGATTCCTCGCAGTTCTGGGGCCGAGGCATTGGCTGGTACATGATGGCGTTGGTGGATACGCTCCCCTACTATCCTGAAAACGATCCTGGCCGGAAGCAATTGCTCGCTATCCTCAACCGCGAGGCAGCCGCCATCGTTCGGGTTCAAGACCCTTCCAGCGGGCTGTGGTATGAGGTGCTGGACAGGATCCACGGCAAGGGAAATTACCCGGAAGCCTCCGCCTCCTGCATGTTCGTCTATGCGCTGGCGCGCGGGGTGCGGTTGGGCTACCTTCCGGAGCATTATCTGGTCGATGCCCAGCGGGGCTACCAAGGAGTCCTCAACCAATTCGTGAAGACGGAGCCGGACGGTTCCGTCTCGCTAACCGAAACGGTCGCCGGCGCCGGACTGGGACGCGGTCCTGAAGGTCAGCAGTACCGTTCCGGAACCTATGAATACTACGTCAACGATAAAACAGATACCAACGATCCCAAAGGGGTGGGAGCCTTTCTGCTCGCCGCGAGCGAAATGGAAACAGCGAACAACGCTAAGCTGGGGCGTGGCATGACCGTCCTGATGGACGGCTGGTTCAACAGCCAGACCCGGGTGGACGTCACGGGCAATCGAGTCCTCTACCATTACAAGTGGAACGAGCAAGCCAACAATGGCGACTCCTTCTTCGGGCACATGTTCCGCCAATACGGAGTAGCCACCAAGACACTCTCCACCGAGCCCACCGAGGCGTCGCTGAAGCCGACACAAATTTATGTGATTGTTTCGCCCGACAACCCCACCTGGAATCCCCACCCGCATTACATGCAAGCCAAGGATGCTGAGCAGATCGCACAGTGGGTCAAAGACGGCGGCGTACTCCTGATGTTCGAGAACGACCCCGGCAATGCCGATATCGATCACTTCAACCTGCTTGCGGAGAAGTTCGGCATCCACTACGACAAAGTTCTAAGCAACCACGTCGTGGGACACGAGGAACAGCCGGGCACGATCCAGATTGCGCCAGGCGGACCGGTCTTCCACCACGATTACACGATCTTCATGAAGGACACCTGCGCCATCTCGGTGAAAGGCCCGGCCCAGGCGCTGCTGACCAAGAATGGAACCATCATGATGGCGACGGCGAAGTACGGCAAGGGGACAGTCTTCGCTACCGTCGATCCGTGGCTTTATAACGAGTACACGGACGGCCGTAAGCTGCCGGTGCTGGAGCACGCTAACTTCGCCTCCGGCAAGGAACTGCTCCGCTGGGTCGTCGATCAGGTCCCGACAGCCAAATAGAACATCTCGCGGCCGCGGTATAAAGTTCATTCAACAGCTTTCCATTGCCATAAAGCAGCGTACCGTTTGCGCTTAAACATCGATACTTAAAGTGCATCAATCAATGCCGTTTATAAGTTAGAACTGACATGAATTCCCTTGACAGTCTATTTTTTACGCTGCTAGCGTCAGCTTTAAGTCAATCGTGGTTGGGCGCAGCGTTTGCATATGAGCCACGGCCAAGCCGCTTTTTCGCCCTCAGGGAACGCGCCTACCGGAGAAGCTCGGCGGCGTCCTGACGGTACTGACGCAAAAGTTCAATCGTACGTTCTTATTTTAGGAGGCATCCGGTGAAGGTATCTAACTACGCGGTCTATAGGCTCAGAACACTCCGAGGAAGCTGGGCTAGGCGAGCAGCGGTCTTTTCGCTATTTTTCGCTCTTTCCACCGCCGCCGTTCTGGCGCAAGGGTATGGAACCATCAGCGGTACGGTCACCGATCCGTCCGGTGCAGTAATTCCATCGGCCACGGTGACGGCTACGCAAGTCGAAACCAGTCGGGAAATTGTCGTCACCTCAGGTCAAGCTGGAGGCTTTGTCTTTTCCACGCTCCCTCCAGCGAATTATTCACTGTCGGTTTCCGCCAACGGCTTTCAAGTTTCACGCCAAACCGGGATCGTTCTTCAAGCCAATCAGGCGCTCACGGTCAACGTTACGCTGCCAATCGGCTCAGACACTGAGACTGTGAATGTGTCTACTGCCGCCCCGCAGGTCAACACGACCACCGGTACGCTATCGCAGGTGATTAGCCAAACCAGCGTTGTGGGACTACCGTTGAACGGCAGAAATGCGGCGTCTTTGATTACGCTGGTTGCCGGTGTAGCGGATGCAACCAACGAAGGTGGCGGCGCCAACCAGGGCAACGGCAAGACCTTTCCGGCCGCCGTGATCACTACGGTAAACGGCACACTACCCAACCAGTCGAACTACCTTCTCGACGGTGGCAACAACGTGGATGAAATGACCGACGTGAATGCGCCCTTCCCGTTTCCCGATGCGCTGCAAGAGTTCAGCGTTCAAACCAGCAACTATGACGCGCAGTCCGGCCAGAGTGCAGGCGCGGTCGTCAATATCGTCACCAAGTCGGGAACGAACGAGTTCCATGGAGATCTCTTTGAGTTTCTCCGCAATGGCTACTTCAACGCGAAGCCGTATTTCGCCACCACGGCGGACAACCTCCATCGCCATCAGTTTGGCGGCACCATCGGAGGTCCCGTCATCATTCCACACTTCTCCAAGGGAGTGAGCACGCAGTTCTTCTTTGGCTATCAGCACACGCTGATTCACCAGAACTCGAATGCTTTCACAACGACGGTTCCCACCTTGGCGGAAGAGGGGCGCGGCGGAGCGAGTTACGCGGACTTTGGCAACCTGTGCAACACAGCGGTCGGCAATTCTTTCAACGGCAGCGGCATCTGCGTCAACTCGGCGGGAGCGCCCGTTCGCACTCAACAGATCACCAATCCGTTCACCAACGGGGTCTACCCCTTTAATCGGATCCCGTCTTCGGATTTCGATCCGGCTTCGCAGGCTTACGAAAAGGCCTTTCCTACTTACACGGGCACTGAGGCTCCAGGGAAAATAGGTGGCACAATCAATTATTTTCAGCCAACCGACCAGACGTTTAACGAATATGTCGTCCGCGTCGACCATAATTTTGGCGAGAAAGATCACCTGTTTGGCCGTTATTACTACAACTATTACATCCAGCCCGGAGTGTATAACTCTACTAATCTGACCAGCTATGCCTCGTATTACAACACCCGTTATCAAAACGCGTTGCTCTCGGAGACGCATGCATTCACCAGCAACCTGCTCAATAGCCTGGTGGTCAGCTATCAGCGTGAAGTCGCCCTCCGCGGCGGGCCGTCAGGAAGTCCTGACATCACTGACTTTGGAGTGCAAAACATCTGGCAGCCGCCTACTGGCCCATATCTGTCAGCAACTATCTCCGGCTACTTCGGAGCAAGTTCGGCAGCTTATGCCGCATGGGGACGCAACAACTACACCTTCAACGACGACCTCCACTGGGTGAAGGGTTCCCACAACATCGCATTTGGCGGTCACTTCGAGCTCAGCAAGTTCGACGTAACCAACGACTTTACTTCGTATGGCGGCTTTACTTTCGGTACGGCCAGCAACAAGATCGGTAGCACGACCTACCAATATCCCAACGCTATGGCGAACTTCCAAATGGGCTTTATGACTGCATTCGGCCAGGGCAACTTCGAACTGGTCAATGACCGAGCTCACTTCCCCGGCATCTATGCGCAGGATAGTTGGAAGATCAATTCACGCCTGACGTTGAACTATGGTCTGCGCTGGGAAGCCTTCGCACCGTGGGCGGACAAGCTCGGAGTGCAGACGGCCTTCAGCCCGCAAGACTATGCTGCTGGGAAGAGCACATCGCAGTTCTCCACGCTGCCTGCCGGCATGGTGCTTTCCGGAGACGCCGGATTCCCCAAAAATGGCGTGAGAAATAAGTACGATCTATTCATGCCGCGGCTGGGCTTCGCCTACGACGTATTTGGCGATGGCAAGACGGCGATTCGTGGTGGCTTCGGCGTCTTTTATCAGGATCGCCTCCAGGGCTTCTTCAATCTGACGCAAGCGAGTTATGTGCCCAACACTATCTCTGTCGCTTTGACCAATCTGGGCATGGCCGGCGTGAATCCGGGCACCAATCCCGGCGGCCCCTTCAGCAATCCTTATTGCACCGGATGTTCGGCGGGAGCGTTCGCCAACCCATTCCCCTTCACGTTGCCGTTTCCCTCCAATAAAGTCTTTCCCAAAGCCTTCCAGGTGGGAGAATATGACCCGTCCGGAAACTTCAGGGTGCCGGTCACCTACGATTACAATTTGATCGTCGAGCAGCAGTTGTCGCAGGGTTGGATGATGCGGGTGGCTTATGTGGCTTCCGGTTCGCGCCACCAGTTGGTCGAACTGGAGATCAACCCTGCCGTGAATAACGGATCAGGTCTGAGCACCAATGCACGGCGAGTTTATAACACTGCTCCCGTGGTGGGACCATGCACGACGTCGTCAGGCTGCTCCACCGAATACTCCAATATCGATCAAACGGCAATGATCGGCTCCGCCGGCTACAATTCGCTACAGGCCACGCTGCAAACGAGAATGTCCCATGGCTTATCGGCCATGCTCAACTACACTTGGTCGAAGTCGCTGGACGATATGCCTCCGGGGGTACTCATCGATGATCTGCATACGAACGCGTCTTATGCATACCCGCTCTATCCCTCGAACGCAGTAGGCATACCGTCGGCATCCTATGCTCCGGACATCAAGGCGCTCGACCGCGGCCATTCGGACATCGACCATCCCAACGTGTTTTCGGCGTCCTATGTGTATGAACTCCCAAAACTAGGACGCGGTGATCGGCTTGCACGCGCCATCGTGAACGGCTGGCTCGTGAGTGGGATCATTCAGCATCACTCGGGAGATGCGCTGACCGCCTCTGCGGGGTCAGACGTCTCGCTGACTGGGATTGGGCAAGTCGTGCGCAAGAAGATTTCACCAAATCAGTCTATCTGCGCAAGGTCGGCGGCGGCGACTGCCAGGCAGGTAAGTCCTGCGTCGCGTGGCTGAACAACAGTGCCTTTTCGGTTCCGGTTAATTCCGGTCCCGGAACCGGATTTGGGAATGTGGTGAAAGGTTCGCTACGCGGCCCTGGGTACTCCAATTGGGATGCCGCCGTTGAGCGCAGCTTCCCGCTCTACCGCAAAACGAACCTGCAGTTCAGGGCAGAGTACTTCGACGTGCTCAACCACACCGAACTGGGCAATCCGAACGTATCAAACCCCATCAGCAGCAGCACGTCTTTCGGAACCATCACAGCAACCCAGGGAGGGCCGCGCATCGCACAATTTGCCATGAAGTACAACTTCTAAGGGATATTTGTGCCACTCTGTCCATCGGAGATCGGCGAGCGGTCGGCGTTTCTGGAGTAGCTCCGGTGTAAGGAACTTCTTTCGGCGATGCACACACTGCAGAACCATTGCACTGCAGTGTGTGCTCGTCTTGTAGGGCTACAAGACGAGCTAAGACCCCCACGGAAACTGCGCCACTCTGCAGCACAACACAGTTCGAATCGGATGCAGAGGTTTGTAGAAGCGGGCGGGGCTTTCGTCGGTGGCGAAGAGGAGGGAGTCAACGGATGGCGGACAGAGGCCGAAGCCCTGATGGCAGTTGTAGCGGAGGAAAACAGTGTGGCACCGGTCGGACTCGGATGCGGCCTATCCCTGACGCCTCGATGGAAAAGCTAATGTCGTTCATCAAGAGCTTCGTGAAACTGGGTATCTTTCTCCATGAGAGGGCCTGAGCGACCCGAGTTGGAGGCAGCGGTACGAAGGGTCGCTACTCTGTCTTTCGCGCTTAGTTGGAGGAAGTTCTCAGGCATAGGTCACTCTTCAGCTCAACGCTGCCGCCAGCCATCCGGGAAACAAGGAGATATGTTGACTGACCTTCTGGAGGTCGGTTCTCGGGACCCTGCTCTCAATCTCTCTCAGAACCTCGTCCACTCTCTCAGCGCCAGCCCATGCCAGGTCACGGACAATCTCGCCAGCGGGTTCCTTGGCGAACGTGAGTTGCCATGAGGGAGCCTGCTGCAGCTCGATGACCTGCTTCCCGAGCGTAAGCTTTCGGGTCCTGCCGGAGGTCAGACAGACAGCACGGACGGGAACCGGCGCTGAAGACCGAAATGCCCGCTTAAACGTGCAAGCGAAAGAAACCTGCAGTTATTTGCTATGGAGCCGCTCGCCCCACGCCAACAGTATCGGGCTGCGGAAAGCAACGGGAGTGACGATTCTCCCACCACCGCACGCGATACAAGTCTTTCCCTGAGCCGGTATCTATCGGGAACGATCCGTTAAGAATTGACACGATCTACGACATCACGTCCAAGCCTCCCGACACCATCGAGTGGGGTTAGGGACCGCGACGGAACTATCTCGGAATTAGATGCAGAATCTTCGACTCCGCCGGCCCCAGTGCAACCTCGAGAGCACCATAGAATTCGCTGTCTTTGCCGAGCCACAGGTCATGCACTCGATACTCCCTGTTTGCATCCAGCCCAAGCCTTGCCGGGGCCAATGTCATTTTTGTGCTCTCGCTCGGGCTGAAGTTGAAGATCGCGACAAATACGCTCCCGTCCGAATCATTCCGCTCAAACACGTTTGCTGCGTGCGTACCCGCATCGCCTTCCACCGGACGGAAACTGCGCCCCACCCTTGCCACGTCGAGAATCTCGGAGTTTGTGAGCAGGCTCTTGGCGCGCATCTGCGCTCTCGGGTCCATCAGGTCGTCGCTGTCCAGCAGCAGCGTACCCGCGATCACCGAAGCATTCACGCGGCTGCGAGCTTCCTCATAACTCTGCACGCTACCCTTCGCGGCCTGATCGTGATACGGATCAACGTCTCTTGAGATCACCGTGTGGTCCGGGTCGTTGAAGCGATACAGCTTCCCATTCGTCCACCAGCCAAACGTCACCGCATTCAACATGTACTCGCTGTCTTGAATCCGCCCAAACGCGTCGCAGGAGACGCGACGGCTATGCCCATAAGCCGGAAACAGCGGAGCGATCGAAAGACTGATAAAGAAAGGCCGCCCAATCTTCTCTGGCGACAGGTCCTCCTCAATCCGTCGCATCCCATAGGAATACGCGGCCACGCCCGTCGTGATCGATGGATCGTGATGCACTCCCTCCAGCGACCCGCAGTTCAAAAAGTCCAGCTTCACTGCGTCATAGCCCCACGCCACATAGCGAGCCAGCTCATAGTCGATGCGCGCAATGGTTCCGGGATGCGTCGGGTCCAGGGGCCGCGCTCCATCGATCTTCGGCAGCGGGTTGCCCTTCGAATCGCGCAACAGGATATCGCTGTAATGGTACTTCCCATGGGTGCCTTCCACCGGCTGTGTAAAGTCGTCTGACCAATACGAAAACGGAGTGAAATAAATTCCCGCTTTCTGTCCCTGCGCATGGATGTGTTTGGCCGCGGCGATCACGTCCCCCTCCTTCATTTGCGTCCATCCGCCATCCAGGTTCACATACGTCGTGCCATCGT
>DATCDL010000240.1:0-13557 GCA_036510715.1 Acidobacteriaceae bacterium | reverse complement strand
TGGTCACAAAACTGGAACCTCTCAATCGAGCACCAGTTTAGCGGAAACGGGTTTACCAAAGATCTGCTTGTTTCCGCGGCCTACGTGGGCTACGAGGGGTACGATATCACCACCGCAGTCGATCTTAACCCCGGCATTTACACAACCGACGCGTCGGCGTGCCTGGCGTTCAACGGGAATCCACCGCCCTGCGGAGTACGCAGCAAGTATCCGAATTTCAGCAACATTACGGCCTACGAGCCGGCCGGCACCGAAAGCTATAACGGTGTGCACTTGGAAGCGAAGAAGCGATTCTCTCATGGCGTGCAGTTCAACTCAAACTTCGCCTGGTCGAAGGCGCTCAACCTGACTGACGAAAGCGACGCGAACATAGGAGGCGTCTCAGATCCGCTCAACCCCAGGCACAGCCGCGGTATTTCGAGTTTCAACGCGCCGTTTATCTGGAACACCTTCGGCACATGGCAGCTGCCCTCCTACAGGGGGCACGGCAACTTGGCGGAGGGTGCGCTGGGGAACTGGGAAGTCTCGGGAATTCTCACGATGTCGTCGGGACTGCCCTTCTCCATCGGCTCACCCGACAATTCCTTTAGCGATAACGGTTGCCGGGCTGACCGGGTTCCGGGCGTGCCTCTGAAGGTCCGCCAGGGGTCGGAATATAGCGGCGGTCCGTCTGGAAAAGGGTGGCTGAACGAATATTTCAACACGGCGGCATTCACACCATGTGCTCAGGGGACCTTCGGGAGTTCGGGCAGGGGTCTTATCACGGGGCCCTCAGAGAAAAACCTGGATATGGCGGTCGTGAAGAACTTCCCATTCGATAACGAGCAGTATCGCTTCCAGTTCCGATGGGAGATGTTCAACGCGACGAATACTCCGTACTTCAATATCCCAGACTCCGGTGTCACGGACTCGACCTTCGGGCAGATTCAAAACACGAATGGCCTTGGTAATAATGGCACCGGCGGCAACAGCAGTGGTCAAGGAGTTGGAGACGGCGGAAGGGTCATGCAGTTTGCTGTGAAGTTCTACTATTGAGCTTGCCTGCGGGGTTACCATAGAGCAAGTCATGGGGCCCGGGACATACGTCCCGGGCCTTCAATTTGCCGGCGCGAAGGGGATGAGGTTGCAAAAGAGGACACCCGTAAACACAGGAGTGATACTGTGTTTGTTCGCTCTGTCTGCGTTCGCCCGGTCACCGGTCGCGCTCTTTGGCCAGGCTGAGCGGGAAATGACTTCCAGCCAGTACGCCCAAGCTGAATCAGAGTTAATGCACCAATTAAGGGCCAATCCCCAAAATGGATCCCTTTGGTTCCTACTGGGGGTGGCCCGCGCCCAGCTCAAGGAAACGGACCCTGCAATCGAGGCCTTCCAGAAGGCGCTCCCTCTAACCGCAGAAAAGGCGCCCATCTACTTCAATCTGGGACTTCTCTATATGGAGAAGAACGATCCTGCCAAGGCGATCGAGGCCTACAAACGGGAACTCGCTTTCGATTCCTCCGACGTTGCGGCCAATCAGAACCTGGCGTTCCTGCTCATGCAGCAAGGGGAATTCCGCGAGGCTATCCCACTTCTTGAGCGGCTCAAGGAATCAACCCCGGCCGATGTTCCTGCCCGAGTCAGTCTGATCGAGGCATATCTGAAGGCGGGTGTGAAGGACAAGGCTGAGAACGAGATTGACGCACTCCTGAGCTCTCATGTTGTTTCACTGCCACAAGGGTTGGCGCTGGCCAAACTTCTCACTGCGCACCAGGAAACGGATCTCGCCCAGCGAGTTTTCGAATTCCTGAGAAGCACCTGGCCCAACTCGGCTGAGGCACACGGGGAGCTCGGATTGATGCTTACCGAAGATGGACAATTCAAAGAGGCTGCAAAGGAACTCAGGCAAACCGTGGAACTCGACCCTGATTCCGAGAAGTACAGTCTAGGTTATGGAGAAGCCTTGTTGAGCTCCGAGCAGTACCCCGTCGCTCTCCCGTTTCTTCTGGATGCCGAGAAAAAATTCCCGAACCAGCTCAACTTCCAATATCAGTTGGCTGTGACGGACCTCGGTCTGCAGCGATTTCCTGAAGCAATCTTTGTGCTCGAAACCCTTGCAAGCAAAATGCCGGCCTCAGGCAAGGTGCAGTTCTTAACGGGTGGGGCTTACGAGCTTGAGGGCGAGTTGCAAAAGGGAGAGGATCATTATCGTAAGGCCATTCAACTCGCTCCACAGGAGCCGTCCTCTTACAGGGCCCTCGCATCCTTGTTGCAAAAGCAAGGCCCCGAGCACCTTGATGAATCGATTGAGCTCGCGAGAAAAGCGCTGTCCCTCGATTCCAGCGATGCAGAAACCAAGATCGTCCTGGCGCGTTGCTTGGAACGCCAGGGCCATCTCGACGAGGCTGCAGCCCTGCTTGAACAAGCGGTCGCTAGTGAACCGGCTTCGCGCCGCGCTCACACGGCGTTGGCAGAGCTTTATCGGCGCCAACAGAAGCTGGCCCAGGCCGAACAAGAGCAGTCGATCGCGGCCAATTTGGAAGAGGAGACAATCACCAAAGAGTGGACTATCTGGGGTCGGCAGACGGCCGGCGCCCCTTGAGAATTTCCCGATGGATTTGCGAGTCCACTTGCGCCCCAGGGCAACTGAACAGAGAATGATACTATCACCAAAGAATCGAGATGAGATGTGGCGTGCAGTCATTCTTGCAGTATGTCCGTTGTTGTTGTGCGTGGCACTGCAAGGGCAATCGGCTGATTTGTTTGCTAGTCGAGCACAGGAAGACATCACAGCCGGGCGATACCCCCAAGCGGAGGAGGATCTGTCCCGGGCTGTCGCGGCAGATCCGACGAACTGGAAACTTTGGAATAACCTCGGCGTGGTGCGGATCCAGCTCGGAGAGAGCGAATCGGCCATCAAGGCCTTTGAAAGAGCTCGCCGATTAGCTCCACAGGAGGCTTCGGCTTATTTCGACCTGGGATTCGCGTACATGAAGACCAGTGATTATGAAAAGGCACTGGAAGCGTACCGTGGCGGACTTGCTCGCAATCCGAACGACGTGGTAGCGAATCAGAATTACGCTTTCCTGCTGACCCGGGATGGCGATTTTCGAGATGCAGTCGAGCCTCTCAAGAGATTGAAGAGTCTGCAGCCCGATGACGTTCCGACGCGGGCGACCCTCATCGAGATGTATCTGAAGGCGGGGATGAAGAATGAGGGGGAAGATGAAACCGGCCAGCTCCTGAGCGCTCATCTTGCCACCATGCAGGAAGAGTTGTCCTTGGCACAGCTACTGCTCGGCGATGGAGAAGGCAACGCGGCAGCAGAGGTTTTAAGTGACGCTAAGGCAACATGGCCTGATGCTGCTGAACCGCACGGCGATCTTGGACTGCTACTCATGAGGCGACAGCAATACGAAGCCGCAGTCGGTGAGTTGGGACGCGCTGCTCAGCTCGATCCCAGTTCGGCGAAATTTGCGCTCGGACTCGGCGAGGCACTGCTCCGCTGGAGGCACGATACAATCGCTCTTCAATATTTGCTGGCGGTACAGGACAGGTTCCAGCAGCTTCCACTCTATAATTTTGAGCTGGGTCTGTCATATTACTACTTGACGCGGTTCGCAGACGCTTTGCCAAAATTCGAGAGCGTGGCCCAGAACGCGTCGAAGTCGAGTCAGGTTCAGTATCTTCTGGGAGGAACCTATCAGGCCCTGGGGCAACTGGACAAAGCAGAGCAATGCTTCAGAGAAGCGATAGCTCTGAAGCCTGATGAGCCGGAGTACGATCTCGTTCTTGCCACACTTCTCAAGAAGGTGCATCCGGCCGATCTCACCGAGCCGGTCCAGCTCGCTGAGAAAGGGCTGGCGCTGAGCCCGGAAAACGCAGATCTCAAGCTTGTGCTCGCCTCCTGTTATCAGTTGCAGGGGAAGCTGCCAGAGGCTCAGACGTTGCTCGAGGGTGTGCTTGCCTACGACCCGAATTTTCGCGAGGCGCATGTGGCCTTGGCGAAGGTCTATTTTCGGCAAAATCGGATGGAGGACGCCGAAAAGCAGGAGTCGATCGCTGCAAAGTTAGAGGAGCGTAAGCAGAGTGAAATATCGCCTTGGGGACCCGGGGGCGTTGCCGAACCCTGAGATTCCTAGTGCGATGTTGCAACTTCCTCGCGGTGAAAGTGGAAGAGGGCACGAAAATAAATATGATGAGGGAAAATACCATGAGCCAGTCCAAGACCGACCTAGACGCCGTCGCGGTGAAGGAGACCCACAAACGGGTTTCGAGGAAGGCGATTAAGGCGCCTCAAGTACTCAACGAAGCCTATGTTTACGCCCGCCCATCATCCTTCTCTCGCGGGCTGCGACTCGACATAAAAGGCGTGACCATCCTGCTGATATCAGGCACAGCGAGCATCGACGAGCACGGCCAAACCATTCATGAAGGCGATTTCCGGGCGCAAACCTGGCGGACCTACCAAAACATCACGGCGCTGCTCGAGTCCGAAGGCGCAACCTGGAAGGACATTGTTCGAACCACCTGCTATCTGCGTGACATCGAGCGCGACTACGCGGCCTTCAATGAGATTCGCACCGAGTTCTTCCTGAAGCAGGGTCTCGATCCACTTCCCGCATCCACGGGGATTCAAGCTATCCTGTGCCGGCCCGATCTGTTGGTTGAAATGGAGGCCATGGCGATTTTCGAATCAGATCTTGGGAATACGAATGGCAGTCTTTAAGTTCGTATGTCAACTTGGTCCTTGAGGGTTTGATTTTGTATTGCTTCCGCACACCATCCTTTAGCCTTTGTTATCGGCGAAATGATCGGCGGCGCGCAGGTCCCCTTCCTTATAAATTGTGAAGGCGAAAGCTGGTATTTCATGCGTAATTCGGCTGATCGCGCGCGGATGCACTTTTTCGAGGCCGGCATTTGCCTGCTGCTCGCCTCTCTTCTCGTCAGTTTCAAGTCTTCATCGTCCGTAGGGGAGGTCAAACCACCAAACCCCACTTCCGCGCAAGTGCGAGCAGAGTCCCATCCTGCATCTGCACCCGCGACGACTCCTGGAGAAGAGAAGAATATCGAATACAGGAACCTACGCGGAAAGGTTCGATTCGTAGGTTCCGAAGCCTGTGCCTCATGCCACCAGAAAATCTACAAGGACTACCTCCAAACTCCCCATGGGCAGGCAGCCACTCTTCCCACTCAACGTCCTGAGCTTCGAGATCTGCCTGACGCGGGGACCACTATTTGCGAGCAGGATCCTAACGATTGTTTCCGGGTCTTTCGAGAGAATGGCGAATACTATATGAGTGAGTTCGAGCCTGGCCCGAACGGTACGGAACTCTCGAAAGATACCGAAAAGATTGCTTTTGCCCTGGGAGAGCCGATGGTCGGTGTTGGATATGGTATCCAAAAGGGTAATTACCTTTTCGAAGCGCCTCTCTCGTTTTACGCCGGCAGCCAGGATACCCACGCTCAAGGCTGGGCGCTTTCGCCGGGGTACCAAAAGGACCCGCTCGGTTTTTCCCGCCCGCTCCTGGGTTCCTGCATGTATTGCCATGCAGGGCGCCCACTGGTAATCGATGACTCGAACAATCTCTACAAGAGTCCTCCCTTTGGCGAACTGACCATAGGTTGTGAGAACTGTCACGGGCCTGGAGGATTACATATTGACGAGCAGTTAAAGCACATTCCAATCTCAGGTAAGATCGACACGTCAATTGTCAATCCTGCTCATCTGTCCCCTCGGTTGGCGGATAACACATGCATGTACTGCCACGAATTTGGCGAGGCGAGAGTGCCTCAACCGGGAAAGAAATATGAGGACTTTGTCGCCGGGACTCCGCTTCTTAACACGATGGCAATCTTCAAATCCCGCCCTCTTATGGGCTGGAACATGATGGAGTGGTCTGACGAATTGGCGCAGAGCAAATGCTATCGCGCTTCAGAAGGACGTCTGACTTGCAGCACATGTCACGATGGCCACTACACCCCGACTGCACAGGAAGCTCCTGGGTTTTATCGAAACAAGTGTTTGACTTGTCACAAAGAACAGAGTTGTCGGGAGTCACTTGAAAAGCGCCATAATACAACCCCATCAGATAACTGTATCTCTTGCCACATGCCGAAACATGTAGCTCCCCGATTCGTCATGGTGGGTACGCAAGGGACATCGCACAGAATTGTGGCCTCTGAAGGGGAGCCCCTTCCAGCGGCACAACAAGCTGCACCTGACCCGGCGACAGGCTTGATCCTCGTGGACAAAATTCCAGGCTCGCCCAAGACGGCACTCTCTCCCCTGGTGCTTCTCCAGGCGTATCAGTCCGTACTTGTGCGAAGTCCAAACCAGACCGACATCAGCGGCCGATACAACCGCCTGCTCGATCAGCTCGCAAAATCCTATCCTAACGACACTCTGGTGCTCAGCGCACTCGCAACACGGGAATTGGCAAAGCAATCGGCTGAAGGAAACTCCGCCGCACTGGGATACTTATCCAAGGCAGTTGAAAGAGGCTCAAAATCACCACAGGACTATATGATTCTGAGTGAACTACTGTATCGCTCCGGTCAGCACTTGGAAGCCATTACGATATTAAAAAAGGCTGTTTCGCTTTTCCCTTACATTCCTACCGCATACGAAAATCTCGCTATTTTTTACATGTTAAGTGGAGATGGAGCGAACGCAAAAGAGACGGTAATAAACGGCCTTGGCATTTTCCCCAGCGATCCAAATCTGCAGGCTATACAGCGCAAAATGGAGGATCATCCATGATACGAAGACGCTTGCGCCCTGACCCGCCCCACCCACACGATCTCGAGTGTGATGGCGTAATCCCACAGCTTCTGCTCCGGCATCACCACTGTTAGGCCCTGTTCGTCCTGTCTCCATTCCACCTTGCCCTGATAGCCCAGGAGCTCCACGTTTTCGATCTATGGCGGCGAGAAGGCGCCGGTCGCAGCCAGAAATCTGTCGCTTTCGCGGAAGAGCAGCTCGGTGATGAGGAAGGTCGCCGGAGAATTCTGATCGGCCCCTTGTGATCCATGAAACCTGTTCTGCCTCGCCAGGATGAGCCCCTTGACAGACTTTATCGCGCGGTCTACTCTTAACGATCGGGGCGTTATCGCTAACTGTTACGATTTCAGGTTTTTTGAAGGACTTGGACGTGCAGAGTTTCTCGGCAAGCCGGATAACGGAATAGAAGGTCATCCCCGTGTTGAGATTTGTGGCAGGAGAAAGCAATCGTGAAGCGCAGATCATTCTTGTTTAGTGGAGCATCCATTCTCGCGTGGGCTGCAGCGACGAAGCCCGGATTTTCGCAAATGATTCGCGGACAGGTCCCCGATGGGCCATTTCAGCCCGACTGGGAATCGCTCAAGGCCTACCAGTGCCCGGATTGGTTTCGCGATGCAAAGCTAGGTATCTGGGCGCATTGGGACCCGCAATGCGTCCCCGAACAGGGCGACTGGTACGCGCGCAATATGTACATCCAGGGAATGCCCCAATACGAGTATCACGTTAAGACCTACGGACACCCGTCAAAGTTCGGATACAAGGACATCTGTCATCTTTGGAAGGCTGAAAAGTGGGATCCAGAAGCTCTTATCAAGCTCTATAAGAGCGCAGGCGCTGGGTATTTTGTCGCCCTGGCCACCCACCACGATAATTACGATTGCTGGAATTCGAAGCATCAACCCTGGAACTGTGTCAACGTGGGCCCAAGGCGCGACATCGTGGGGACCTGGGCCAAGGTGGCGCGTTCCCACGGGTTGCGATTTGGCGTCACCTATCACGGGACGCCGGGCCGCGTGTGGGACGAGTTTATGCCCGTGCGCTACAAGAGCGATACCACTGGGCCGCTTGCGGGTGTTCCTTACGATGGCGTGCAGACCATCGCCGACGGCAAAGGGAAATGGTGGGAGGGCATGGACCCTCGGATGCTCAACGGCAAACCACACCTGAAGAACACGCCATGCCCGGAGTTCACAAAACAGTTTATGCTTCGCGTACAGGATGTTATCGACAGCTATAACCCCGATCTGCTGTATTTCGACGACAACGCCCAATTTGACTTCGACCGCGGTGGGCCCGGAGCCCCCGATTTGGGTGTCTGGCTGGGGATTCCAGATCTGGCGCCCCAAATCATGGCGTACTACTACAACAGGAGCATGAAGACGCACGGCGGCCGATTGGAAGCCGTGTTGAACCTGAAGACTGTTCCTGAGCCAGTCTGGGGCACACTCATCCGCGACTTCGAAGCGGCGCTGGAAGACAAGCTGCAAGAGGCCCCTTGGCAAACGGATGCGTGCATTGGAGGGTGGCACTATAGCCGCCCCATCTTCGAGAACCACAGTTATAAGAAACCTTCCCTGATTATCCCTATGTTCGTCGACATCGTGAGCAAGAACGGAAACCTTCTGCTGAACATTCCACTACCCGGTAACGGCGAGCCGGATAGCGACGAGATGGCATTTCTAAGCGAACTCATCGATTGGCAAGAGATCAACTCCGAAGCCATCAAAGGCTCGCGCCCCTGGAAGATCTATGGGGAAGGACCATCGATCCTTGCCCCGAAGATTGGGTCCTATCAATTGAATCGCCTTAAGTTCGACTACTCTGACATTCGATTTACCACAAAGGGTGACACCCTCTACGCCATCGCTCTCGGCTGGCCACCTGACGGGAAGTTTTTAATCACTTCACTCGCCGACGGCTCGGCGAATTACCCTGGCCGGATTGGAAAGGTGGAACTGCTAGGGTCAAAATCCAATTTAAAGTGGACGCGAGGAACACAGGGCCTCGAGATCCAGGCCCCCGACACTCCCCCTTGCAAATACGCGTACGCGTTCCGGATTCTTTCGGCCTGAAAAAGGAAAGTTGTAAGATGTTTCCTTTACGATGGCGCCGCTTACATGTGTGTCGCGACGATCGGCGGAAAAACTTGATAAGGGCGTCGTTGGGCAACGTCTCATGCTGAATGAACACCCTATGACGAATAGGGCAACGCGGGCGCAGGATGCAGTTCCTTCTCACGTGAAGCTGTCGGTCGTGATGCCTGTTTACAACGAGGCGCAAACGTTGCGGACAGCAGTTGAGCGCGTTTTTGCATCGCCGTTGGAAATCGAGCTGATCTGTATCGATGACGGATCAAATGATGGCTCATCCGACATCTTGAGAGAGCTTGAAGGCGCGTTTCCGCAGATGCACGTTCTTCTGCAGCCGCGCAACATGGGAAAGGGAGCGGCCCTGCGCCGAGGCATTGCCACGGCAACCAGCGACTACGTCATCATTCAGGACGCCGATTTGGAATACGATCCTACCTGCTACCGTAGGCTCCTTGAGCCTCTTCTTGCTGGAAATGCCGATGTTGTCTACGGCTCCCGCTTCATAGGCGGCGCTCCGCACCGCGTGCTCTATTTTTGGCACTCAATTGGCAACTGGCTGCTGACCTTCGTTTCCAATTGCCTCACGAATACCAACCTCACGGATATGGAAACGTGCTACAAGGCGTTCCGCCGCGAGGTTATTCAGTCGATTCCGATTGAAGAGAACCGGTTCGGCTTCGAGCCCGAGATCACCGTCAAGGTCGCACGCCGCAACCTGAGGATATATGAGGTGGGAATCAGCTACTGGGGCCGCACTTACGAAGAGGGCAAGAAAATCGGCTGGAGAGATGGTTTTCGCGCGCTGTATTGCCTGATCAGGTATTCGCTGAAGGCGAATTAAGCAGAAGCGGCTCGATCGCAGCCGGCAACGCCTGCCCTGCAGATCCAGTCTCCGACCTCACCTGGCCGTGTGCGCCTGCGCCGAATGCAGCGCCTTCAACCGTTCGTTCACAATGCTCGCCAGATCGGGTCGGCTCCTAAGTACCGCCTCGTACTCCGCGGCCGCTTCCTGATCGTGCCCGGGGATCTGGGACAAGAGATTCCCCAGATTAAAGTGCGCCTCGGCATAATCCGGCCGGATTTTGAGCGCCGCCCTGTATTCCGCGATCGCCTCCGCCTGCTGGCCCGGCGTCTGCGACAGAGCACTCCCCAGGTAATTGTGCGCCTCCGCGAAATCCGGCCTCGCTTGGAGAGCCGTCCGATACTCCACGATCGCATCTTGCATCCGCCCGGGCGTCTGCGACAGTGCATTCCCCAAGTTAACGTGCGCCTCGGCATAATCCGGCTGGATCCTGAGCGCTGCCTGGTACTCCGCGATCGCATCCTGCATCCGCCCAGGCGTCGCAGCCAGCAGAATTCCAAGGTTGTTGTGCGCCTCGGCATAATCCGGCTGGATCTTGAGTGCCGCCTCGAACTCGCCGATCGCCTCCGGCATCCTCCCAGGGATCTCGGCCAACAGAATCCCAAGGTTGTTGTGCGCCTCCGCATAATCCGGTTTGGCCTTGATCGCCGCCTGGTACTCTGCGATCGCATCCTGCGTCCGCCCAGGCGTCGCGGCCAGCAGAATTCCAAGGTTGTTGTGCGCCTCGGCATAATCTGGTTTGGCCTTAACCGCCGCCTGGTACTCGGCCATCGCATCCAGGGTCCGTCCGGGCATCCGCGACAAAAGTGCTCCCAGGTTGAAATGCGCTTCAGGGTAATCCGGCCGGATCTCAATCGCGGTTTGGTACTCCGCAATCGCATCTTGCTGCCGGCCTGGAATCCTCGACAGCAGATTCCCCAGATTGTTGTGCGCTTCTGCGTAACTCGGCCGGATCTGCAGCGCCTGCTGATACTCTTCAATCGCATCATCGAGCCGCCCCGGGGTGAGCGCAAACGCGAACCCCAGGCCGTTGTGTGCCTCCGCAAGATCGGACCGGATCTTAAGCGCCGCCTCGAACTCGCCGATCGCCTCCGGCAGCCGTCCAGGAGCCTCGGTCAGCACGGTTCCGAGGTTGTAGTGCGCGATATAGCTCGCCGGACTCAGCTCGATCGATCTGCGGTAAAGCGTCTCGATGTCGCGATACATCCTGCTCTGCTGCCAGGTCAGTTCGCCAAGAACCAAGATCAGCAGCGCGGAGCCAATAGCGGCAGCAGCTTTCCCCATGCGAAGCCGCTCGCTTGCCTTTGCCAGCAAGACAACGCCGGGAACCAGAATTCCCAGGCTCGCCAGATATTGAAAATGATTCGCCACATAGGAATAGCGGAACGGAAAGACATTCAAAAAACCGAGCACCGGAAATAGCGTTCCTGTGAAAATGAGCAAGCTTGCCAACGGCCCGCGGTTGCGATACGCAACCAACCACAACCCTCCAAGGAGTATCAGGAATCCCACCGGAAACAGCCACTGCCACCAGATCGCCGCATCGACGTTCCAGTGCGGATAGAAAAACGCCAGTTTCGTCGGCCACAACAATTTGCCTGCGTAAAAAAAGATCACCCGGCCGGCAATCAGAATACGCTGCACAGGAGTCAGCACAAAGTCCGCTCCGCTCGCCCCAATATATTTCCTCTCCACCCAGGCGGTGAAAAGACCGGAGCACATCCCGATCGCAAGCCACGGGAATAAAGGCCGCACATCGCGCTTCCAGTCGAGCCTTCCATGCCGCCACCAAAAGATCACGAGAATAACCGCGGGTAGGACTGCGGTGACTGATTTGCTCATCAGCGCCAGAATGAACAGTCCAGTTGCCAGCCAGTATTTCTGTCTTTGCCGACTCCGGTCGAAGTGCAAATACACCAGCAGTGCGGCCACGCAGAACACCCCCGAGAGCGTGCTCTTCTGCTCTGAGATCCACGCAACGGATTCAACCTGCACCGGGTGCAGCGCAAACACAAATCCCGCGAGCCACGCGCCCTTGAGCGACAGATGTCTTGCGATCAGCACAACCAGGCACGCCGAGAAAGCATGGAGAACGATATTGACCAGGTGGTAGCCCAGAACGGCATCCCCCCAGATCCGGTGTTCGAGCCAGAACGCGCTGTGGAGTAGTGGGTAGTACTGCTGGGTTGCTCCCAGTTCGAACCAGATTCGCCATAAACCATGAAATGTCTGCAGATCGGGCCGGGTCAGGTGATTGTTATCGTCCCACACCAAGCCCCCGCGCAGGGCAGGCAGATAGGCAAGAAATGTCGCGCAGAAGATGGCCGCCCACAGGGCAATGTCGCTGCGCCGGATGGCCGGGAATTTTGGCTTCGGCTGATTCGCGGGCGCTTTGAGAACGCCTCGGGAGCCACCAATCCGGCTCTTTCTTCTTGTCTTGAGAGCCTTGGCGGCCCGCGTCTGGGTCATGGAATGTTCCTAGTCGGAATCTCCTTTTTGACTACAAACACGGTGCCAATTTTACACCGATTCCGCCTGTTCGCGACCTTGCGAAACAGTTTTCATCCGCAGCGCGTCTCGCGGTTTGAAATCCGCGCCAGCTCCACCGAATCGCCAGATATTCCGGCACTTTGAGACACTTCTCGTCCTTCCGAGTCCTGTGTCGACAGATTTCGTTGCTTGAGCTGGCCCTCGCAGATCTCTATTCTCCAGAGGCAATAAAACCGACAGACTTCTGGACAGGTGAGCCATTGCCGGAAGCTAGCATCTCAAGATGGTTCACAATGCCTGATCTCTCTGCTGTGATCTCACATTTTAGCAAGACGCTGGCCCCAAAGGAAACGGTAACTTTATCGTTGACAATTTAAACCTTTGGTTGCTATGATCGGCGCTCGTTGGCATCGACGCAGCGGGTTATGTGCACTCCACCTTCACGAACATGGGGGGAGCCGGTTATGCAGCGAAGAGATTTCCGCAAACTCATGGCGATTGCCGGAGCGTCGAAAGCGATGTTGGCCTTTGGGCAAATTGCGCAGGATAATTTGCCGGCGTTGCAGGACGGATTCAATCGGTACATCCAGGACTACGCGACCTTCTGCGCTTCGCCGCCGGAGAAGAGAATCTTCTACGCGAATAAAGATGGCAGAATCGCGCGTGTGGAACTGATCGGGACCGAGGAGAGGGTGAAATGGAGACAGTTTCCCGATGGTCTCCATGTGGATTTGCCAATGCAATATCGCCCCGCAGTCGATTGCGCTACCGCGCTTAAGGTGACGCTTGCCTGAGCCGCCGGTCAGGCAATGAGGGAATCCGGGTGAACAGTGCATTCGGTCAAGGGAAGGTAATGCGAAATTCATCGTGGATCTGAACAAGGATCTTTCATAGGAAACAAGACGTTTTCGGGCCAAGACTGAAAACGCATATCGGATTGAGTCAGTTCCATTTTGATACGGGAGTCAATCTTGATGCCTTCACGATTAATGAATTTAACTTTCGTTACTGCGGTTCTGACTTTACTTGGACCGGCCAATTCCCCTTGTGCGCCGAGCACAACTCAGTCCTTCGAGCGAAGTAGGATTGGCGTCACGCTTCACTCTTCGAGTGGAATCCTGCACGTATCTGTCTGCTCTGAGTCGGTCATCCACGTCGTAGCGAGTGCAACGGATGAGATTTCAAAACCTTTCGTACCCACTGTGATTCGTTCTTGCGGAGGAGCCGCATTCGCGATTTCCTCAAATGCTTCGACCGTGTCAATAAAGACCGGCGTACTCAAGGTGGAGATTGACCGAGCAACGAGTTCAGTGCGGTTTCTGACGAGTGCTGGCCAGCCTGTGTTGAGCGAGCAG
>DATCDL010000239.1:0-3011 GCA_036510715.1 Acidobacteriaceae bacterium | reverse complement strand
AGGTAGATGATTCACGTGTTACTCACCCGTGCGCCACTGTACTCAGGACCGAAGTCCCTTTCTCGTGCGACTTGCATGTGTTAGGCACGCCGCCAGCGTTGATTCTGAGCCAGGATCAAACTCTCGTTTAATCTTGGTTTGCTCCACCTTGTAGGACAGGGGTCCCAAGGTTAGAGCGCCTCCGCTAGCTCGAAAAGCAGCGGAGGTTTAATACAGTGAGAATGACACAACCAAACTTCACGTCATCTCACGACTGGCACGTTCAACTATGTTGTCAAAGATCCTGACTGTTCTCGCCTAAGCGGACAGTTTTGGATCAAGGACCAACTCTGGGCAAAGCCACAGGTTTGTGTCCTCGAACTTGATTGCGCTGTTTGAACTGGGGGAGTGTCCGGGTAGAACTTCTTGTTACTCACCGGCCTCGCTGCAGTGTTTTGCGCGAACTTATTGAGATTATCAACTCTCGGTTCGCTTGTCAACGTTTATTCTCGAAATCTTTATCGAGAAGCTTGTCAACAGCTTGAAACAGCGCAAAATATCAAAACAACGTAACGACTCGTAAACGAGGCGCGAAGCTCTAAGCTTCTGGTTCCCTTCGGCTTTCGCTTTGGGATGTGCTGCAGTGGCTTGGGCTTGGTACGGTAGGCTTATAGCACTTACACCGTTGTCAAACGCTTGGACTGCGCTCCGGCTTGCCATCATCACCCGTACTGGGCTCCGGCGCGAAGCATTTGTTTCTGTTGCTCAACCAGTGTAGCGCATCATTACAGCTTTGCGCAACCTACTGGGTTGATTCTTTTCGCCGCGACACAACTGCTCATGTGCGACTCCCTGAGAGTATCAAGGGCACGCGATAAGCGCAACCCCGTGCCTGTGGACGGTGGTGGAAAACGCGTTCCGCGCCTGGAACCTCCGTACTCCGTTAGAATCCATCTCAGTATGGAACCGGCTGAAATGGATGAGTTTTCGAAAAAGATGCGCGAGGCCGGAGAGAGCGGCATGCGTGGTGTATCGCTGGCGATCAGTGTTCTCGCTGTTCTTGTTGCGATGGTGACGGTTCTTGGTCATCGTACGCATACAGAAGCGGTGTTGGTGCAGACGCGCGCTGCGGATCAGTGGAATCTGTACCAGGCCAAGAAGATTCGCCAGGGACAGGTCAGCACTGCCGTGGATTTCCTGTCGTTACAACCCACGGCAAAGGATGCAGCCGTGCAGTCGAAGCTCGCAGAGTATAAAGCGCACATGAAAAAGTGGACCCAGGAACTCGCCGACGAACAGCGAAAGGCTGAAGAGCTGGAGCACGAGGTGAATCTCTCAGAGCGGCGAGCCGATCGCTACGACCTGGGCGAAGCACTGCTGGAGATCGCCGTCGTGCTCTCCTCGATCACCCTGCTCACGCGCCAGCGAGCGTACTTTATGCTCGGTCTTGCCCTGGGAGCCGTGGGTATCGTGGGGGCGGCATCCGCTCTATTGATCCACTAGGGCGGGGGCGCGACAGGCTGCGTTCCTCAGCAGATCGGCGTGCGTATCAGCCAATTCCTGGCCGGGTCAGAACGCCAAGGTCGGCGAGGCCGTTGACGAAGTACTGCACCGCTAACGCCACCAGCAGCAGGCCCATGACGCGGATAAGGATGCGAATGCCGGTCTCTCCAAGAGCACTCGCGACACGCGTCGCGCTGCCGAGAACCAGGTAGCAAATTGCGGCGGTGATAGCGATGGCGCTGAAGATGGCAGCCATCTGCCAATAGCCGTCCGACTGGTGCGCCTGCCCGACCAGCACCATGACCGAAGTGATCGCGCCGGGGCCTGCCAGCATCGGGATCCCCATCGGCACAATGCCGGCGTCGTCTTTAGTGGCGGCAGCGGCGGTTTCATCGCTGACCTCCTGCGTGGGCGAGCGCTTTGCTTCCAGCATGTCGAGACCGATGAGCAACAGAATAATGCCGCCCGAAATTTCAAATGCAGGAAGCGAGATTCCGAAGATGCGGAAGATATAGGTTCCTGCCAGTGCAAAGGCGCTGAGGATGACGAACGCAGTCAGCGAAGCCTTGCGAGCGGTACGAATGCGCTTGGCATTGTCCTGGCCGGCGGTGACGGCGAGGAACGTGGGGAGCGCAGCAAAGGGATCAACGAGAAAGAAGATCGAGCTGAGAGCAAGCAACGAGAATCGAACGTAGACCGACCCCTCCAGATGTACGAGAGCGGCGGTTTTGGGGTCAAACATAATGATTTGATTCTTTCATGAAGAGTAAGTTGCAGTGGGAAGCGGCGAATAGCGGCCAAAACGCTGCGCTGGCGTTGGTCTGCAACGTATAATTTTGTTGAAGCGAGGAAAAAGTATGCCGATCGAACCGACAAAAAATATCTGGCACAATGGCCAATTAATGCCATGGGAAAAGGCCAACATCCATGTGATGAGCCACGTAGTGCATTACGGCTCTTCCGTGTTTGAAGGCATTCGCTGCTACACGCAGCCAGAAGGCGCGGGCATCTTCCGCCTGAACGAGCACATGCAACGACTCATTCATTCGGCGAAGATCTACCGCATGCCACTGCCCTACTCACTGGAGCAATTGAATGCCGCGGTGGTCGATTTAGTGGAGGCCAACGGCATTGCTCCCTGCTACATTCGCCCGATCGCGTTTCGCGGCTATGGCGAGATCGGTGTGAACCCGCTCAAGTCTCCCGTTGAGGTGTATGTCGCAAACTTTCCATGGGGCAAATACGTGCCGGGGAACGCCGGTGCTGATGTGTGCATTTCGAGCTGGAACCGGCTGGCTCCGAACACCATGCCATCGCTCGCAAAGGCTGGCGCGAACTACATGAACTCGCAACTGATCCGTATGGAGGCCGAGGTAAACGGCTATGCGGAGGGCATTGGGCTCGACACCAATGGCTATCTGTCCGAAGGCTCGGGGGAAAACCTCTTCGTGGTCAGCAAGGGAACTCTCTATACGTCGCCGCTGGCAAACTCTGTGTTGAACGGAATTACTCGTGACTCGATCCTCGTG
>DATCDL010000238.1:0-7079 GCA_036510715.1 Acidobacteriaceae bacterium | reverse complement strand
AGGCCGGCTAAGACATCGGCATAGAGCTGGTAGAGCGTGTTGATGCGGAGCTGCTGCACACCGGTCAGGTCGCGGAGACGGGTGGGGCTGATCTTTTGATGGAGAGCTTGTTCGGAGTGGACGGTTCGCTCGTCGCGGTAGCAGAAGGGGTCGGCGAGGGGGTGGTTGTTGGCGTCGAGGCGAACATAGTCCACGGCCCATCCATCGACCGCGATGGAGCGAACGCCTTCGGTCGCGATGGTGGCGCATTTGCGAAGGCCTTCATCGAGGCCGGCTTCGATCATCGCGAGATCCCAGCGCAGAGTTCCGGCGATCTCGCGAGGGGCGTTGGCGAAGCGATGGACGAGCGTGATGGAGGGTTGACCGCCGTGCCAGCGAAGCAATGAGACGCGACAACTTTCTGCGCCCAGGTCCACGGCAATCGAAGCTCGCGCGTCGTGCGGAGGCGATGCGATCCTGGGAGGTTCGTTCATCGCAGATAGGCCTCGGTCAGGCCACCGTCGACGGGGATGAGGTGGCCGGTGGTGCAACGTGCGAGCGGGCCGGCGAGAAAGAGAATGGCCTGCGCGCAATCCTTGGGATCGATAGGCTGATGGGTTAGCGTGCGCGTCGCGTAGAACTGCGCGAGTTCGTTGCGGAGACCGTCGTCGGTGTCAGTTTCGTCGAAGGGGAGGTTGTACTTTTTGAGCGAGGCGATGACGCGATCGCGGGGGAACATGGTGGAGCCTTTGACGACGGTGGCGGGGGAGATGCCGTTGACGCGGACCTTCGGGGAGAGGCCAACGGCGAGTTCGCGGACGAGGTGGCTGAGGGCCGCCTTGCTGACATCGTAGGCTTCGCTGCCGCGCTTGGAGACGACGGCGTTGGCGGAGCTGGTGAGGACAACGCTGGCGTCGATTCCCTGCTCGGCAAAGATTTTTGCGGTCTCATCGGTGAGCAGATAGTTGGCAGTGACGTTGACTTCGAGAGTGAGGGCCCACTGGGCGTCGCTGATGATTCCATCCGGCGAGGAGGGAAAGAGCGCGGCGGTGTTGATGAGGATATCGACGCCGCCGAACTGGCGGATGGTGGCGTCGAGAGCTGACTTGATGGCGTTGCGATCGCGGATGTCGATGCCGGTCCAGGTGACTGACTCCTTGCCGTAGAGGGCGGCGGCCTCGTTGGCGACGGCCTCGGCGGCCTTGACGTCGCGGTCAGCAACGACGACGTGGGCTCCGCGTTCGGCGGCGAGAAGGACGACCTCACGACCGATGCCGCTGCCTCCTCCTACGATCAGAGCGACTCTGCGGCTGAGCTCTTTCTCCGGGGGCTGGCGACGAATCTTCGCCTCTTCGAGCTTCCAGTATTCGATGCGGAAGGCCTCGCTGGGGGGCAGAGCGACGTAGTTCGAAAACATCGCGAACTGGTCTGCGGAGGCTGCGGGGCCAGCTTGCGGGATGTCGTTGCATACTGCATTTGCACCGAGAGCACCGGCGCCCTGCATGACGCCGATGGCGTTGATGTAGAACTCTCCTGTGATGCGCGACTCGGTTTTATTTTTGCCAAAGCTGAACATGCCGATGCCGGGGATGAGGACCACAGTGGGGCTGGCGTCGCGGAGTGCGGGCGAATCCTTGAGTGCATGTTTTTTATAGTACTCGGCGTATTCCGCACGGTAGGTTTCGAGCGCCGTTCCGATCAGCTCCTTCAACTGCGCGGGATCGGCGGAGGGATTCCACTTGATGAACATGGGGCGAATCTTGGTGCGGATGAAGTGGTCGGGGCAGCTGGTGCCGAGGTGCGCGAGTTTCTCTGCCTGCGCGGAATTTACAAACTGGAGGACCTGCGGGAGGTCTGAAAAGCTTCCGATCCAGCGCTGCTTGCGGGAGACGACCCCTCGCAGATAGGGCATGATGGAGAGCGCTATTTGAGCGCGGTCGGGGCGGGTTTCGACGATGTTGCCGCCGAAGTGCTTGTGGTCTGCGGCAGAGCCGTGGCGCTCGATGAACTGTCCGAGCTGATCGATGATGGTGATGGTGTTGAGGTAGCTTTCGCGCTGGGTGTTTCCCCAGGTGAAGAGGCCGTGGCCGCCGAGGACGACGCCGTCGCAGCCGGGGGTGTCTGCGACGATTTTCTTCAGCATCATGCCGAGCTCGAAGCCGGGGCGCTGCCAGGGGAGCCAGGCGAGTTTGTGGCCGAACTCTTTGTTGAATTCCTGCATTTTGATTTTGCCGTTGGCGGAGGCGGCGAGGGCGATACCCCAGTCGGGGTGCAGGTGGTCGACGTGCGCGAAGGGGAGGAAGCCGTGCAGGGGCGTGTCGATGGATGCGGCAACGGGGTTGTTTCCGAAGGTGCAGAGTGGATACATGTCCACCATTTCGTCTTCGAGATCGACGCCGCGATAGGCATGCTCGAGTGCAAGGAGCTTCTCCATGTAGAGTGTCGCAAAGCCGGAGCGCTTGATGCTGCCGAGGTCGCCGCCGCTTCCCTTGACCCACAGAATTTGCTTGCTCTTGCCGTCGAGCGGATCGATCTGCTCGAGCTTGGAGCTGGTATTGCCGCCACCGAAGTTTGTGATGCGGAGGTCGGAGCCTAAAAGGTTCGACCGGTAGCGAAGCAATTCAGGGGCATCCAACTTTGCAGCAACAGCGTCATCCCAACGATCCTCAAGAAAGTGCAAACCGCTCTTTGTGGTCATGCGTAAACCGTCCTATCTCCGTGCGCTTTCCTATCATTCCACAATTATCACCAATACAGCAACTATTTCTCATGAGAAAAATGGGCATTCTGGGGGCCTGGATTCGTTGTCGGGGATTCGTCCGTTGGCGCGCGAAAAACTTCGTGGCAGCGGCGCTGAACGATGTGGAGGGAGAGCGCCTGCGGGAGTGCCGCGCCAGGGGGCCGACGTTCCGTGTTTTGCGTTGATTCCATGGTGACGGCGTGATGCCGTTATTGGGTTGGCTGCTGGAGCGACTCTCGCGTAACCAGTTTATGTTCCACGTAGTTGTAGGGCGGCACGGTTTGTCCCCGGAGGAGGAGCAAGCCGAGATGAATGAGGCTCGGGCCATAGGAACTGGTCTCGTGGGAGACGGAGGCGATGAGCGGCGAGCGAGGATTGCGCATCTCTTCGATGACTTCCGCGATGCAGTCCTGGCCGACGATCGCGACATGCCTGGAGCGCTTCAGTTCATTGACGGCATCGACTGCGCCGAGAGCGCTGGAGTCGGTGGCGGTGGCGATGAGGATGTGCTTGTCCTTGGCGTGGCGGAGGAGGAAATCGGAGACCAGCTTCTTGCTGCGGTCGCGCATCCCTCGACCGTCCATGCGGACGAAGGACTCGACGGGAAGATCGGGAATACCGCTGCGGATGCCCTCGAAGGCGCCGGTGATTCTGCTCTGCACGAGCTGACCGGCTTCCTGCAGATCGAGACCGAGCACCCAATCGACTTTGCCGGACCAGTTTTGGTTTGCGTAGGCAGCGAGGGCCTCGCCGGCCTCGACTCCGACGCGATAGTTGTCGACACCGAAGTAGGTGGCGTGGGGATGGGGGATGTCGACGGCGATGAGCGGGATGTTGGCTGCTGCGATCTTGTCCGCGATCATGGGAGCTATGTGCTCGTCCACCTGAAATTCGATAATCACATCGACTTTGCTGCGGACAAACTCTTCAGCATTCTGAAGAGCGGTCGCTGCATCGTATTTGTTGTCGAGGACGAGGAGGTCGACACCGACGGAGACGGCGGCGTCCTTGAGGCTCTCGGTGACCTCGTTCGAGAAGGGCATGTCCGCACTCTGGCCGGCGAAGCCGAAGCGCATCTTTTTGGTGCGCGTGACCTGGCGATAGGTTCCATCCGGGGATTGCGAGAGATAGCCTCGATGCACAAAAGTCTTGAGCACTCGATAGACCGTTGTCTTGGAGATCCGAGTCTTCCGATGGATCGCTTCGAGCGTCATCGGTTGGCTTTCAGTCTGCAAAAGCTCGAGGATATCCAGCGCCTTGGACAGCACAGGGATCAGGTAGAGACGCTTCGATGTTTTGCGTAATGGCATAGTCTCCCGCGGAGGAACAAGCACTCAGCCGTTCCATTATCCTATAAAGAGGCGATGTTTCCTTAATGGAATGTGAGCCGGGCGAGTTTCAATTCAGTTTGGCGAAGGCGTTACGCGTAGCTGGAGACGCTGCGGGCGTTTTTGCTGCCACGCTCCTGCGAGATCCGCTCTACATATCCACTTTCCGCCAGAGCTTTCAAGGGGTCTGCCGGCAGGCCTCGCGCCTCGCGCCAATCTCTCACGATGGGGCGGACGTCCTGCCAGAACGCGCTGCGGAAACATTCCTCCGCTTCGACCAGGCGGCACTGCTGTTGCAGTTCTGCGAGCGTTGCGTGATCGACCAGCGCGGCCTTCGCATACAACTCCTGCGCGGTGACGACGGACTGGATCATCGCTTCGACTTTGCCCTTGAGGTTGTGGCTCTGGTCGATCATGAAGGCGATTTCTGCCTGCTCATCTTTTCCTGCGCTGAGGATTTCGTGGAAGATGCGGAAGACCTGATAGGGATCGATCGAGCCGAGGGTGAGATCGTCATCCGCGTACTTTCGGTCGTTGAAGTGGAAGCCGCCGAGAGCGTCCAGATGGAGCAGCCAGGCAACAATCTGTTCGATGTTGGTGCCCTGGTAGTGATGCCCGGTGTCGACGAGCACTTTGGCTTTGGGGCCGGCACGGCGAGAGAGCTCGAGGGCCATTCCCCAGTCGGCAATATCGGTGTGATAAAAAGCTGGCTCGAAGGGTTTGTACTCGACGAGCATGCGCTGGTTGTCGCCGAGGGCGGCGTGGGTTGCGCCGAGCACCTCTTCCATCCAGCCAATGCGGTTGCGAATGCTTTGGGTGCCGGGATAGTTCGATCCGTCCGCGATCCAGAGGGAAACATCTTTGGAGCCGAGCTGCCTTCCGATTTCTACGGAGTCGAGCAAATGGCCCAGCGCCATCGCGCGAATCTCCGGACCCGGATTCGCAATCGAGCCATACTTGTATTCCGCATCCTGAAACAGGTTTGGATTGATGGAGCCCGACTTCACGCCGTGCTTCTTCTCCAACGCCTGGATGGTTGGGACGTCCGCTACGCCTTCGGGGAGATCCCACAGGACGTGGAGCGCTACGGTGGGGCTGGCTCCGGTCAAGGCGTTCACCTCGGCCGCATCGGCGAATTTTTCGTCGATGGTGGTTGCTGCACCACCCTGTACAAACTTTCCAAAGCGGGTTCCAGTATTCGCGAAGCCCCACGAAGGAACTTCAATCTGAAAACCATCCAGAGCCGTCCACACCCGTTCCGCGTCGCGCAACCTATTTTCAGGCATCGATAGAGTCCTCACAGCGATCGTTCATTACTATATAGATATTTACTCTCTATTGGAACAACAATCGAATTTGCTTTCTTTAGAGCTTGAATCCAGTGGCCTTTTGCAGAGTTTCAAACAATGAGGATCACGTCCAGAAAGCGCGGGCCGTGAACTCCATTGATGCGGGTCATCTCGATGTCGGCGGTCGCGGAGGGGCCGGAGACGAAGGTGGTGGCCAGTGCTGCGGTTGGCTGCAATTTTGCCATGGCTTCGGGCACCGTCTCGACGACATCGTCGGCGCGGACGAGGCAGAGGTGGTAATCGGGGACCAGAGTAGCGGCCCGTCTTCCCTGCCCGGGGACGTTCTGGAGCACGACGGTTCCTGTCTCGGCGATGGCAACGGTGGAGGCTGTGATGACGCCGTCGACTGCATCGAGTTCGACGGGCGTCAGCGACTCATCGAGAACGAAGGTGAAGTTGGGGGGGAGCCACGCTGCGGGAAATCCGGCGGGCACGACGAGCCTCTGTTTGCCTCGCGCCGAAAGCCTCTCGGCTATGCTGCGGGGAAGGTCGGCGGGGGTTGAGCGGATGACTTGCGCGTCGTAGTCGCGGAGGCGGTCTTCGAGCAGGCTGAGGATGGCATCGCGCGGTTGCGTGGCGCTGCGCTTATAGCCGCGAGATAGAGCAGACCATTCGCTCTGCGCGGTTGCGGCGTCCGACGTTGCGCCGTTGGCTGCGCGAATTCGATGCAGGATTTCATCTCTTGCGGAGAGCTGATTCTCAGTTGTCATGGCCTCTCCTCTTCTCCCACCAATCGCGGAACGTCTCTTTGGGCATCTCCTGAAGATCGCGGGACTGCGACCAGCCGCCGAGCATTCCGGGCAACCAGCTAATCCAGCCGAGGCCTTGTTCATCTTTGCGCACGAGGGGAGTTTCGGCGATGCGACCGAGGCGCTGCGCTGCTCTGAAACGGCGCTCGCTGCGGAAGATCGCGGCCATGGCTTTCATAGCGGTGGCTTCGACGTCGAATAGGCCCGCGATGCCCGCGGTGTTCTGCAGCACGACCTTGTTGCGCAGATGGATGAGGACTTCGGGGATATTGATTTTGACGGGGCAGACTTCGTAACAGGCTCCGCAGAGCGAAGAGGCGAAGGGCAAGGATTGGGCGTGATGCATCTCTTGTAATTGCGGCGTGAGGATGGCTCCGATGGGGCCGGCGTAGACCGAGCCATAGGCGTGGCCACCGGTCTGGCGATAGACCGGGCAGACATTCTGGCAGGCTCCGCAGCGGATGCAGTTGAGGGTCTGGCGGGATTCTTCGTCGGCAAGAATTTCGGTTCGTGCGTTGTCCATGAGCACGACGTGAAATGCTCGTGGACCGTCGTCGGAGCGGACGCCGGTCCAGATGGAGTTGTAGGGATTCATGCGCTCTCCGGTGGCGGAGCGCGGCAAGAGTTGGAGCATGACTTCGAGGTCCTGATAGCGCGGAAGGACCTTGTCGATACCGGCGATGGTGATGAGGGTTTCGGGCAGGGTGAGGCACATGCGGCCGTTGCCTTCGCTCTCGACGACGCAGACACCTCCGGTCTCCGCGATGAGGAAGTTCGCGCCGCTGACTCCGGTTTTGACGCGGAGAAATTTTTCGCGCAAGAACATTCGCGCTGCATCGGCCAGGTCCTGGGGCTGGTCGCCGAGCTCGGGCAGATGCATGGTCCGCTGAAAGATCTCGCGAATCTGCTGGCGATTTTTGTGCAGCGCCGGGAC
>DATCDL010000237.1:0-32480 GCA_036510715.1 Acidobacteriaceae bacterium | reverse complement strand
GTCCGTCACCTGGTTCATGCGCGCCACCAGGTCACCAACGCCGTATCCATTCACGCTGTACCCAAGCTTCGCCTGCGCCTCGACCTTGTCGCCTTCCGTAACCGCAACCTGGCGCATATTATCGCCAAAGCGCGCCACCTTCAGATTCTGAGACTCGTGCCAACCTGCAGCAGCGCGCGTCCACGTAGCAACCTCCGCAATCGTCTGCGGATCCTGCCAGTAGCCAACGACGACCTTGCGAGCCAACCGCAGCCGCGCGGTAATAAAGCCAAACTCACGATCCCCATGCGCCGACTGGTTCAAATTCATGAAGTCCATATCAATGGACGACCACGGCAGCTCCCGGTTGAACTGCGTATGTAAATGCAGAAACGGCTTGGTCAACGACGTCAGACCAGCAATCCACATCTTCGCCGGCGAGAACGTATGCATCCACAAAATAAGCCCAATGCAACGTTCCGAATTGTTGGCCTCGCGACACAGCCCGCGCACCTCCTCCGGCGTCGTCAGCACCGGCTTGAAGACCACCTTAAAAGGAATCGCCGTCTCATCGTTTAACGACGCAGCAATCGTCTGTGAGTGCTTAGCCACCTGCGCGAGTGCCTCCGCACCGTACAAATGCTGACTACCCGTAACAAACCAAATCTCCAAACCTTCGAGCACTTTCATCGATTTCTCCTCATCTTCGTATTCGTACCAGCCATCACCAGAACGCACGCAGCAGTACCACCTTTACAACCAAACAAGCAAACGTTTTCCCGCGATAAAACTACATTGTATACATTAAGGTGTCAACCGAAACCTGGATCCAGATCAACCTCAGCCTTCCTCCGTCAATCTTTCAACCAACCTCTTCGGAAGAACATCCTCATTCGCATACGATTTGGAAGCTCCTAATCTCCCGGTCCCACCGTGCAACTAATCTTCCTTCCTGCTTTGGTATCCATGTCCTGCTCTCAATCCAGAGAACGCTTCCCTCACAATCCTCAATCATCCAGCCGTCGAGCCGCATCATGCCATCACTCCTAAGGGTGATCTCCGCCGGGAGGAGCAGCTTTCGCCTTCAGCTTCTTCAACTCCTCCAACGCCCGTTCGGAGTCCGCCTTACGATTCAGCCGCTGATACACCCGAACCAGTTCGTAGTAGTCCCTCTGCTCGATAAAGTCCGACGGGCTGCTCTTCAGCACACGTTCCAACCACCCCACCGCTTCCTCGTTCTTTCCCTGCTTCGACAAACCCAGGCCAAGATAGAAGCACGTAGGAGCTGGACTTGCATGAGCATCGATCGCTCGCTGCAGCAGCGCAACTCCCTGTTGCGCATCGCCCGTCTCCACCTGAATCTTGCCCAGGTTGAACAGCGCAATCGCGCTCCCAGGTGCCAGCGCGAGTTCCGCTTGATACGCTTTCTGCGCCTCAGCCGTGTGACTTACTTTCTGCTCTTCATTCCCTAACGCTTCGTATAATTCCGCATTGGATGGAGACTTCTTGATCGCTGCCTGGTACTCCACAATCGCCTTATCCGGCTGCTGCGACTCCGAATAAATCTCCGCCTGCGCCCGATGCACATACGCAGAGTCCGGATCGATCTTGAACAGCGCACGGAACGATTCCTGCGCCGCCAGCGTATGCGCTCGCACTTGATAGTAGAGAATGTTCTGATCTCCCGGCTGCAACTCTCCCGCTTGATCCAGTGGAACCGCCGCCAGCTTGGGCTTCCCCGCCTGCAATTCCATGATGCCCAGCCACGTCAGCGCCTCTGCATTCTTCGGCTGCAAACCGATCTCGTCGTTCATCTCCGTAATCGCCGCATCCAGCGAGTTCATCTGAAACAGAGCGATGCCGCGGAACATATGCGCACTAAAAATCGACGGGTTCAACTCACTCGACTTCGCCAGATCCTTCTCCGCTTCCTCCGGCTTCCCTTCGCGCAGCTCTGCCAATCCCACTCCCAGCATCGCATCCGCGGATCGAGGTGTAACCTCCAACTGCTTGCGAAAATCCGCCTCTGCCTCCTTCGAATTCCCTTGCCGCAAAGCGGCTGCTCCTGCATTCATCCAGCTCGATGCCTGTTGCGCAACGGCATCACTCTGCCCGACCAGCAGCAAACACCCCAGCAAACATACGGCCACGCCACACCGAGCCAGCCGACCCGATCTACCCGCACCCTTCGTCTGCATCACCCCTCGATCCCTCACGGTTGACCATCCGGGTGCAGCAGCCGCAGCCTCGTCGCCGATTGCTGATTATCCTTCGCCGCCAACTCCGTAGCCACTCCCAGCTCTCGTTGCGATCCCGCCGTATCTCCAAGCCGCGCTAGCGTCAATCCCAGGTAATAGTGTCCCGGTTGATACTCCGGCGCCGCATCCGTAGCTTTCACCAGCCACTCTTTTGCCTTCTCATATTGCTTCAGCTTGAAGTACGCCGTGCCAATTCCCACCAACGCCCCACCATGTTTCGGGTCCCGCTCCAACGCCTTCTGAAACTGCGCAATCGACTCCTCTAATTTGTTCTGATTCAAATCCGCCTGCCCCAGCTGGTAATACCCTTCGCTCTGCTTCGGCTGGATGCGGATAGACTCTTCAAACTCCGCTTGCGCTTTGTCAAACTGCAAACCCAGCAGATAAATGCGACCCATGCCATAGTGTGCCGAAGCATCGAGCGGTCGAACCTTCAGATAGGCCCGCATCTCTTCCTGCGCCGCCTCCAATCTTCCGAGACTCATATCCACCCTCGCCAACGCATAAAACGCATTCGGATCTGCCGGCTTCAATGCAACCAGATGCTCCAACGTAGTCACCGCATCCATATCCAGCGACATCTCATCTTCAAGAATTCCAAGATCCAGCAGCACCCGCTGATCATCCGGCTCAACCTTCTGCGCACGCACCAACGCCTCCAACGCTGCATTCATGTCGCCAGCCGCCCGAGCCTTCAGCGACAGCCGTTCGCTCGTGGAAGCCATACCGTCCCGCGCTTCAGCATCACCCGGATGCACCACCAGCACCTGTTCAAACATGTCTCTCGCCTGATCCAGTTTCCCCGCAGCCTGCAGACCCTGCGCCTCCACGGTGCTCGCACGGGTGCCTGCTCCCGTCGCAATCTGTCCGCTCAGAGTCACTGCCAACAGAAGTGAAGTGGTAGCAATCAACATAGTTCCTTGCGAAAAATTCTACCGCCGCCCATCCTTCGTAGCAACGTCCAGTCGACCATCGGTGACGCCGAAAAAACCTAAGGGTGAAGCATCGCTTCACCCTTAGGCGTTAGGAAAATTACAGGACCACAGGGCCTTAGAAAGTAATGCGCCCTGTAACCTGCATATTGCGTGGACCGTAATCCGTGAATGTTGGAACTCCAAATGCCGAGGTGCCTGTCGAAGCGCCGGGGTTCAGGTTCGGAAGACCCATCCGGTGCCGATTGAAGACATCGAAGGCCTCACCCTTCATTTGGAAAGCGACCTTACGGGTCAAGTGGAAGTCTTTGATCAAACTGACATCTTCCGCCTCGTAGATCGGACCTGTCACCGACTCAGTCTCGCGTGGAATATTGCCGAACGAGAAAGGCAACGACGAACAGAAGTTACCCACCGCTTGGTTGCCACAGTCTGAAGTGAAAGGACGAGCCCAGCCAGGACCCTCGCGGTTTTGATCCACGAACGCTGCCGCGGCCATCGCAACTCCAGCATCACCGGGACCATTGGTTCCAGCAACCCGGAAGGCTGGCTTGAACCATGATTGCTGGTTGAAGAAGCTGGGTCCGTTCTTATTCTTCTTATAGGCCGCGCTCGCGTAATTCCCGCCTGTCCCTGCAGGTCCCTGCGTAAAGGTAATGCAATTCTGGTAGTAGGGGATTCCACTTGCGCATCCGAACCCAATCGGCTGACCGCTCTGGTACCGTTGAATCGCACCGATCTGCCATCCGCCAATCAATAGATCCAGCGCCCGGTTGTCATTCAGGAACTTACGTCCCTTGCCAAACGGTAACTGATACAGGTAGCTCAACGAAAACTGTTGCGGTGTATTCTGTGCGCTGACTGCCTTATCTAGTCTCAGATTGCCAGAGCCTTGTCCCTGCTCTAACTGATTACCACTGACATAGCTGAACGGAATCGTTGAGTCCGCATCGGTGAGCGTCTTCGACCATGTGTACGAAGCCTGCAGATTGAAACCCTGCCGGAAGCGCCGGTTCAATGACACCAGCATCGCGTTATAAGACGAGTGGCCCAGGTTCTCAAGGCAGCAATCGCCCTGGATATAGTCATACTGCGGGAATGGGCGAAGCGCCTGTCCCAATTCTCCCTCGAAGTTCGCGTACGGAGCAGCTACTCCGGAGTTCGAACCGCCGAGCGGAATGTAGTTCGCGGAGTTATTCAAATGATCTCCCATTCCAAAATAGGAGGTCGAGATATTGTTGATATTCGACAGATCACCAGACCGAAGGTTTTGAGCCACCTGTCCGACATAGCCGATTGTAAAGATCAAGTCCTGAGCCAGTTCGTCCTGCAGCTGCAAGCTCCAGTTGTCTGTCATCGACGGACGGCCATTCTGCTTCTGGATCACTTCGCCGCCAACAGCGTCGAAACTTCCCGGACCATTCGGGGCCGTCAACTGGGTTGGGTCAGTGCTCGGGGCATAGCTGACACTGGGATAGCCGACCGTTGAATTCGTCGGATCTGCAGGAGAGTTCGCATCCAGCCGGAACGCTGGCGTAAACGCTCCGCCGGTCGTCGGCGTCTGCCCCTGGAAGAAATCCCGAGACTGGTTATACCCGAAAGACATGGCGCCGCCGAAGTCGTTATATTGCAGCGGACCATAGAGTATCGCTCCACCACCGCGGACTACTATCTTGTTGTTCGTTCCTGGAAGAACATACGCGAAGCCAATACGTGGAGCAATGTCCTTGTACCAGGTGCTTGTCCACGACGAATTGCAGTTGCAGTTGGTGCCGAACACCAGCGCACCCGGCAGTCCACCTGCCGCCGCATCCGGAGCTGTGAGGCTCAGCTCTGAAGTCCTGTTCAGGCCCTCGTGGCGTGGCGCATCCACATCATAGCGAATGCCCAGGTTCAGCGTCAGATTGCTGCTCACCTTCACATCGTCTTCGAAGAAGCCCGCCCAGTAGTGCGAGTTCCAACGAGGATGATCGTTGAACACATTCTGGCTTCCGTTTCCGACTTCGCCCAACAGGAAGCTAGCGAATGGATTACCCGATCCGCAGCAGCTATTACTCACGCCCGCCGTCTGATCGCGATAGAAATTCAGAGTGTCCTGGTTGTAGTTGATAACTGAATACTGCTGGTAGCGCACGTCGACGCCAATCTTGATGCTGTGCCGACCCTTTTCCCAGCTCACGCTGTCATTAATGCGGATACCGTTATCGATGTTGTCGCCATTCTGCTGCTGGCCCAATGTCGAAGGCTGATCCGGACTGGGGAAAACAATCGTCGGATAGAAGGTCGAATTGTCATTCGCCACACCCGCAGAAGTCGCCGTCAAACTAGATCCAAGCGTCGAGGACAAGTTCACGCTGTTAGTCCGGTTGTATCCAAGGTTCACATGGTTCAACAGCGTCGGAGTGAAGCTGTAGTCCCAGCCAGCCCGTGAATAGTGGGTGGTAAACGTCTGCACAAAGCCCTGGTTGTTGAACGGTTCAGGGAAATCCGGAGCAGCCGTCAATTTGTAGTTCTGACGCGTGCTGTACGTCGCGAAGACCTTGCTCCTGTCAGAGATATTCTGATCGATGCGGATCGTATACGTCGTGTTCGTGTTCGGAGCAACCGCTGAGTACGAATAGTTTCCCGTGTACCCGAAGACATCCGTAGACCGCGGAGCCTGATTCGGAAGAGGAAGTCCAGTAAACAGTTTTTGCGCCGCCGAACTGAACTGGCTCGTCGGAATCTGGTTCCCCGCAAAAGGGGTACGGCAGAACACACCCGGGCTATGCTGTACACCCGTCGCCGGATCGAAGACCTGGTTGTACAACACTGGCTGGCCCGTGCATGGATTGACCAACACCGGATACGCTATCCCTGCTACAGTCGTTCCTCCCGGGACAGGTCCTCCAAGCACATCGCTGAAATCCCCTCCACGCTCAGCTGCGGTCGGCACGGTAGATACCGTCACCTGGCCCAGATGTAGCTGATACTTCTCATACGCAAACAGGAAGAACGTGCGGTCCTTGCCGTTGTAGATGTGCGGGATCCGAACCGGCCCACTGAATGTCCCGCCGTAGTCATACTTGCTGTCCTGCGGCTTCTTATAAGCGCAGTTCACCTCAGCGACACCAACGCAATTCTGTGCAGCATAGCCGTCATTGAACCAGCTGTTCGCATCGAAAACCCGGTTCTTCACAATGGCGTATGCGGTGCCGTGGAAATCGTTGGTTCCAGCCTTCACGCTGAAGCTCTCGATACCTGCAGTGGTTCGGCCAAACTCCGCTGAAGGAGTCGACGTTGTCACCTTGAACTCCTGTAGAGCTTCGATCGACGGAGAAGTCTCGTCAAAGGACGATCCGTTCTCACTCCGCTGGATACTCGCACCGTCCAGCAGCACTTCAGCCCCATATGCCTGTCCACCGCTCAACCTGGAGAAGAACACGCCGTTACCCGTATTGCCCGAAGTGCCGCTTCCGGGCCCGGTTGTCCCGGGCAGCAGGAAAACGAATGTTTCCGGCGAGCGCAATCCGCCAACACCTGACGCGAGAGACAATGGCAGATCTTCGATCTGCTTGTTGGACACCGTTCCGCCAATGTCCGACGTCTCTGTCTCAAGTCGCTGTCCGCTGGCATCGACAGTCACATTCTCCGTCTCCGCTCCAATCTTCAGCTTAACGTTCAGCGCCGATGTACTGTTGATTGAAACCAGCACACCCGTAGCGGTCGCAGTAGCAAATCCCGGAGCCGTGGTCGTCACGGTATAGTTGCCCACCGGTAGCTCTGTGAACTTATAGTCGCCCGCTGAGGTGGATAGGGTCTGGCTTTTCACCCCCGTAGCTGCGTCCACCACGAGTACTTTCGCTCCCGGGATGACCGCCCCAGTCGGATCAGTAACGGTGCCCGCCAATGCTCCATGGCTGGACTGTGCCATTCCAGATACCGTGAGGGCCAGCGCCACTCCCAGTACGAAACATAACGATTTCATGCATCTTGCAATAGCTGTCTTCATGCGGCGCTCCTGAAAATGATGCGATCTTTCAAATAATCAACTTCTATACTCTTGAATCCTTGCGACTTAACCGGCAACTGCCTAGCTTCAGGAAAACGTTATCCTGCAACTCAAAGCAACCGCCGAACGAACAAACGCAATACCTGAGCATCCAGCAAGCGTTTTCCCAACTACACAGAATCTTGCAACTCGTAAGCTAGAGAACAGTAGGTCATGCGTACTACGCTTGTCAAGAAAAGTATTGGCTTTTGGGCGATAAAAATATCAACCATGCGATGGATGCCCAACTACTCCCCAATTCCCCCGCAATCTCCACATTGAGCCAAAGGAACCGTTTTCACCAAACCCACGTTCTACCGCGTATCAGGCGTCGCATGATAGCCGCTCAGCGAGGCCGACAGCGCAAACTCTCGCTCGGCCTTCGCCTCCTGCCCTTCCAGGTGATACACCTTCCCCAGCAAAAAGTGCAGCGCCGGCTTCTTTGGCTGCAACTCGATGGCCGCCTCCAACTGCTGCTCTGCCTCGGGAAGCAGCTTCATGTCCAGGTAAAGATGTCCCAGCTGCTCTCGGATGCGTGGGTCGTTCGGAGCGATCGCCACAGCCTTCACCAGCACCTCTTTGGCCTCGGCCAGCTTCTCCTCATGTACCAGGATGATCCCCAGGTTCAGCAGTGGCTGTTCGCTCGGATGTTCCACCCCCTCCTGCCAGGCAATCGCCTGCCTGTAAGCCGCGATGGCGTCCTCCGTTCGGTTCAGTCCCTCATACGAAAGGCCCAGATTATTCTCCGCCTTCACGCTCCGCGGCAGTAGTGCCAGCGAGCGCTCAAAGCACTCCACAGATGCCTGGAACCGCTGCAGAGTGAACCGGATACGGCCCAGCACGTACCATCCCTCCGGGTCCCGGTCGTCCATCTGCAGAGACACCACGGCCCAATGTTCCGCGTCCTTCATATCCCCCAGCAGCACATAATCTTTCGCCACGTTCTGCAGGTCCACCGCACTCGGATGAGCCATCGCCGCAGCCCGCGTGTACTCCTCCAGAGAACCCTTCGCGTCGTCCAACCGCATGTCGCTATACGCCAGCAACTCGTGCGCTGCAGCCGACCCCTTCTCCGTCTGCAGATACCCCTTCAGCAACGTCGCCGCCCGCTGGTATTGCCCCGCATCCATCAGTTTCCTCGCCTCTTGCAACGGAACCTCCGCCACCGCCCCCTGCGGCTGCGCAGTCACAGGAACCACCTGCGCATCCATCCCCGCCGCGCCGCATACCAGGCACAGCACCAGCGCTTGCCTTGACCCACGACCCAGCACCTTCCGCACCCCACTAGGCATAAAACAAGAATTCTTCAATCTTTTTCGCCAAACCCAGCGCATAGGTTCATCCAGCCCTGCAACTCCTCGAAGTATAGTGGCTTTTGCCCCATTCCGGGCAAGCCATCCATCGCCGCTAGTAACCGTTTACTGCAACGCACCATCGACCCATTCCTCAGCGAAATCCTCGCCCCCTGTACCATAGTCTTCAAAGTGCTCCACCACCTCTCCTCAGGAGAAGGAAACCCCGGTTTGCGCAACAGCATTCATGTCGCCGTTCTTCTCCCTCTCCTCGCGGGTCTCACCCTCTCTCTCCAGGCGCAAACCCCCTCGCCCGCTGCCCCATCTGCCCGCGCAGCCTCGTCCTCGAAACCGACGCCCGGTGATTTCGTCGACATCACCCAAAGCAGCCATGTAATTTTCAACGGCGAGGCCTCCCACACCTCGAAGAAATATCTCATCGAAACCATGGGCTCCGGCGTCGCTCTCTTCGACTACGACAACGACGGTCGTCTCGACATCTTCTTCGCCAACGGAGCTCCACTCGCCGATCCAACCCCGCTCGGCACCATTCCGCAGAAAACCGGCCCCAAGTATTGGAACCGCCTCTTCCATCAAAAGCCCGACGGCACCTTCGAAGACGTCACCGAAAAGGCCGGCCTGCAGGGCATTGGCTACGACATGGGAGTAGCGGTCGGAGACTACGACAACGACGGCTACGAAGACCTCTACGTCACCGGCTACGGCGGCAACCATCTCTACCACAACAACGGCGACGGAACCTTCACCGACGTCACCACGAAGTCCGGCACCGGAGGCAGCGGTTGGTCCACCTCCGCCACCTGGGTCGACCTCGATAACGATGGCCTCCTCGATCTCGTCGTCCTCCGCTACATGAAGTGGGACTTCAACGACATCTACTGTGGTGAGCATCTCGAAGGCCATCGCGCCTACTGCCACCCCGACACCTTCCAGCCCATCTCTCCCCTCGTCTTCCACAACGACGGCAACGGCCACTTCACCGAAATCGCCGCAAAGATCGGCCTCGACAAACCCGGCAAAGGCCTCGGCATCGCCATCGCCGACTTCGACCGCGACGGCAAAATCGACATCGCCATCGCCAACGACTCCATGCTCGAATACCTCTACCGCAACAAGGGCAATGGCACCTTTGAAGAGGTCGGCCTCCCCTCCGAGATGGCCGTCGACGGTGACGGTCGCACCTTCGCCGGCATGGGCATCGACTTCCAGGACTACAACAACGACGGCCTCCCCGACATGGTCATCACCGACCTCGCCAACCAGAAATATGCCCTCTACAAAAACAACGGCGACGGCAGCTTCTCCTACGACAGCTACGTCAGCGGCATCGGCGGCATGACCCTCCTCCACTCCGGCTGGGGAATCCACTTCCTCGACTACGACAACGACGGCCGCAAGGATCTCCTCATCGTCCAGGGCCACGACCTGGACACCATCAGCCTCGACTACCCGCAGCTCCACTACAAGGAGCCCATGCTTCTCGCCAACAACAACGGCCACAGCTTCGTCGACGTCTCCGCCGAATCCGGCGCTGTCTTCCAGCAGGCCTGGGTCGCCCGAGGCCTCGCCACCGGCGACCTCGACAACGATGGCCGCATCGACGCCGTCGTCACCACCAACGGCGGCCCCGCCTACGTCATCCGCAACGAAACCAAAACCACCAATCACTGGCTCACGCTCCTCCTCATCGGCCATCGCAGCAACCGCGACGCCATCGGCGCAGAGATCAAACTCACCACCCCCACCGGCTCGCAATGGCTAACCGTCACCACCGGAGGAAGCTACCTCTCCTCCAGCGACAAGCGCGCGCACTTCGGCCTCGGCTCAGCCAAGCAAGCCGACACCATCCAAATCCGCTGGCCCAGCGGCACCGTCCAGACCCTCAAGAACATCTCCGCCGACCAGATCCTCACCATCAACGAACCCACACCAGAACCCACATCACCCGCCACCAAGCACTAACGCACAGGAGCGTCCATGTCCCTCCGATCCCTCATCCTTCTCGCGACACTCCTCCCCGCACTCGCCGCTCCCGCGCAATCACCCACCGCTCGCTGGACCGAAGCCCAGGCCAACGCCTGGTACGCTCAGCAGCCCTGGCTCGTCGGCGCCAACTACGTTCCCTCCGACGCCATCAATCAGCTCGAAATGTTTCAGGCCGCCACCTTCAATCCCGCGCTCAACGACAAAGAGCTGGGCATGGCCGAGTCCATCGGCATGAACACCATGCGCGTCTTCCTCCAGGATCAACTCTGGCAGCAGGACCCCGAAGGCTTCAAGCATCGCCTCGACGTCTTCCTCGACATCGCCGCGCGCCACCACATCCGTCCTCTCTTCGTCCTCTTCGATTCCTGCTGGGAGACCAATCCTCATCTCGGCCCGCAGCATCCCCCCATCCCCGGCGTCCACAACTCCGGCTGGGTCCAAAGCCCTGGCAAAGAACGTCTCCTCAATCCAGCCGATGAGCCCCAGCTCAAGGCCTACGTCCAGGGAGTAGTCGGAGCCTTCGCCAACGACAAGCGAGTTCTCGGCTGGGACATCTGGAATGAGCCCGACAACAAAGGCGGCGACCGCGTGGAAGACGAAGCCGCCAAGGTCAAGCGCGTCGACGAGCTCCTCCCCAAAGCCTTCGCCTGGGCCCGCGCCATGCATCCCACCCAGCCCCTCACCAGCGGCGTCGGGCAAGGAGATTGGTCCGCCGACGGCCACCAATCTCCCACCACAAAAATTCAGTTAGCCGAGTCCGACGTCATCTCCTTCCACAACTACGATTGGCCCGAAGGCTTCGAAGCCAAGGTCCAATCCCTCCTCCCCTACCACCGCCCCCTTCTCTGCACCGAGTACATGGCGCGCGGCAACGGCAGCACCTTCGACACCATCCTCCCCATCGCCAAGCACTACAACATCGCCGCCATCAACTGGGGCCTCGTCGCCGGCAAAACGCAAACCTATCTCCCCTGGGATTCCTGGCAGCGCCCCTACGTCCTCATCCAGCCCACCATCTGGTTCCACGAAGTCTTCCGCCAGGACGACACCCCCTACCGCCAACGCGAAGTAGACCTCATCCGCCAACTAACCGGCCGCGGCACCCCCACCCCGCCCCCATCGCCGTCCTCAGGGAACTAGCCAAAATCAGCGGCTGCTATTTAGTCCAAAATTGGTTGCGGCTGTAAAAGTCAAACTGAGTCGCGTCCACTAACCTCCGCTCCCTAGGGCCAACGGCCCGTCCCATCACAGCCTAGGCCGAAGGCCTAGGTAAACCCCAACAATCCCCAGAGGGCTGTAGGCCCGATCCAACTCCGCCACCAAACATTGTCGGCAGCCTTCACCCCAACCTCCCCGCTTTGAAGGGGCGGGACTTTAGTTCCGCCATAAGCACACCAAAAAGAATCCGGCTTTAGCCGCTGGGGGAATACTGCAGACTCATTCCAGGGCCTCCTGCTTTGAAGGGGCGGGACTTTAGTCCCGCCATAACCTCAGCAGCGACAATCCGGCTTTAGCCGCTGGGGGAATGCTGCAGACCTATTCAGAGATTCCCCACAGCAAATGTCTGTTGTTCTGAGTCCCGCTCCCAAGGGCCAGCGGCCCGCCCTATACCAGCCCAGGGCGTAGCCCTGGGTTACGGACAAAGCAAGCACAAGAGGGCCGTAGGTCCGACCTATCGCCGCGTCACCCTACTCAGCCTTCACCGCAAACCGCACAAATCCCGCACTACCCCCCGCCGCTCCATCCACCACCAACCCCACCCGCAACCCCGAGTCCCAAGGCAGCAGCGCCTTCAACTCCACGCTCCCGCCCGCCGCCATCCACGCCCCATCCCCCACACGATAACTAAACCTCGCCTCGCCCTTCACCGTCGACTCCACCCGCAACCAAATCGCCCCCTCCACCTTCACCGCCGACTTCCAAACCGTCTTCTTCCCCGCCCGATCTTGCTCCCACAACTCCACCCCATCCGCCCGCCGCGACAGCACCACATCATCCTGCGCGTCCCCAATCAAACCCAGCCCACCACCATCACCCAACACCCCCACCGTAGCCACATACGTAGCCGTCAACAACGACTGTGCAACGAACACCTGCGCCGCCCCCTCCGGCACCGTCAGCGTCAACCTCCCCGCACCCACCACCACGCGAGGCTCGTGCCCCACCGGCCACCGCCACGCCGCATTCAAAACACTCCCCCGAAAATCATCCTCGAACGCAAAATCCTGAACGCCCGACCCGACACCCGGCCCGCGCCCGCCATTCACCACCGGCCATCCACCCGCGTTCCACGCAATCGAATCCATCACCGACTCGCGCCCTAAATACACCGTCCCCGACGCCGGATACGCATGGTACAAAAACAAATATTTCTCCGCCGGAGTCTCCACCGCCGTCCCATGTCCCGGGCATCTCCAAGCATCGTTCGCCGCAATAATCGGGTTCGCCGGATCACGCACCCACGGCCCCAGCAACTTGTCCGCGCGAGCCACCCCCTCCGCATAACGGCACGCAACACCGCAGCAGGCATTGCCCGCATAGAACAAATAAAATTTCCCCGCATGCCGCAGAATGTAAGGAGCCTCCACCACGCCACCCTCCCAGCTCTGCGCGTCATTGACCAGCAACTGCGTCTTCTCTCCCGTCACTCGCAACAAATCCGCAGTCAACGGCTGCGCCCAGATCCGCGTAGCCTCATGCCGGGAATTCCCATCTTCCTTCCAGATCAAAAACGGCTTCCCCTGCTCATCCCGCACGAACGCCGGATCGATCGACCCATCCGCCTGGCACATGATTGGCCCATGATCCACATAAGGCCCCGCAGGATTCGCCGCCGTCGCCACCGCAACACACAGCGGCCCGCCACGCTTCCGAGCCACGTAATACACCAGCACCCGCCCACCATCGCTCACTAATTCCGGAGCCCAGAAACTTCCCTGCGCCCACCCCGGAGTATGCGGAAAGATCGCCCCCGCCCCAGCCCAATGATGCAGGTCCGTCGATCGGTACAGTGCAAACTCCGGGGCCCAATCCCCCGACGTACTCGCCGTCCAATACGTCTGCCCCACGCGAATGATCGTAGGATCAGGATGGTCGCCGGGCAGAATCGGATTGCTGATCGCGCCATCCACCTGCGCGCCACAAACTCCCGCCAGCAACGCAGCCAGCACAATCCCGATCACCCGTCCGCATCGGCCTTCAAGAATCATCGCGACCTACTCCTTCAGCAGCACCGTTCGAAGTCTCTGCAAAAGTCTCCGTCTTGAAAGCATACGTCTCCGCTTTGAAGGGGCGGCACTTTAGTCCCGCCATAAGCAGCAATCCTATGAGATCTCTGCACAAGTCTCCGTTTTGAAGGGGCGGGACTTTTAGTCCCGCCATAGCTTCCGCCACGTCTATCCGGCTTTAGCCGCGGAGGGAATGCAGAGGACCTGCAGCGCCCTACTGCACCACCGGCCATCCATCCGTCGTAAACCCAAGCCGATTAATCCCCAGCGTCGGCGTCCCATTATTGTTGCCGTCATAGTAGTGATACACCAGCGTCGGCGTCGCCACGCCACTCACCATATCGGTAAACACGCTCTGCCCGCCCGGCCCATACACACTCCCATGCGAGCTCATCAGGATCGTTCCACCACCATTCTTCAAATCCAATCCGCCGCGATCAAGATAAGGCCCCTGCGGACTCGTCGCTCTCCCCACAATCATCCGATACGTACTAGCCGTCCCCGCGCAGCAAACATTGATGGGAGCAAAGTAGTAGTAATACTGCGTCCCATTCACCATCCACGGATAAATAAAAGAACCCTCTTCACCCGAATTCCCACGCGCCGCAATCACCGGATACGGCGTCGGATTCGAAGCCAGCGGCATGCCCGTCGCAGGATCAAGCTGCATCAGGTGAATTCCATCCGACCAGCTTCCAAACGACATCCACCACTTCCCCGTCGCATCCACAAACGGAGCCGGATCAATCGCATTCCACGTAGTCGTCGCAGAGAAATTCCAAATATTTCCCGTCGCAGGAGGAGTCGTCGTAGTATTCGTCCACGACGAAACCACGTACCCCTTATCCGTCCACGGCCCCGCAGGCGAAGCGCTCGTAGCCAACCCAATCACCGCCTCAGCCCCCGTCGATGGCTCATACGGCACCGAATAATACTGGTAGTACGTTCCGTTCTGCACCATCAAACTCGGCGCCCACACATCCGTATTCTGCCCACTGTTATCCGACTTCGGAGTCTGCAATCCTGCCCACGTCGAAAAGTCCGGCCCAATAATCGGGCAACGGTTATCCGCCGTAATCCAGTCCCCACCCTGCGTCGTCGTGCAAGCTCCCAGCGCGCTGTTCGTGTTCGTATACGTGAACGTCTTCATGTCCGTCGAGTACGCCAGCGTCTGGTGCGTCCCATACAGCCAGTACGTCCCACTAGCGTCCTTCAGCATGTATGGATCATGCACAAAAATCCCATTCCCCGTCACCGCAGCCGGCGCCGGATACGGCGACGTCGCATTCGACACCACCTTCCACTCCTGGCAGCTACACCCCGTCCCCGTCGTCGCCCGCGCATTCTGGTCCACCACCGCTGCAGGGTTCGTGCTCGATCCTTCATCCTCCAGGTACAGTTTGCTGTTGCCGTTCTGGATCAGAAAATTCCCATCCTGCAACTGGAAGAACGTCCAAAGATGATCCGGAGTTCCATTGTCCGCCCACTGCACCGAAGCCGCGCTCGCAGCGGTCGACGCATTCGTCACCCCCATCACCTGGTGCGTCAGCATGTTCTCCACGTTGTACTGGTTATTCCCCATCGGCATCACATGCCAAAGTTGGTCCGCGCCCGCATCGCTCGCCGCCAGATTCAGTGCCGCACCCGCCGTCTGGCTCTGTCCCGCGATCCCCAGCAGCGCGCCGCTGCTCACATTCGTGATCGTGTATCCCACTCCATCCAACATCGCCGTCGCCGTCCCCATATCCGGAGTCGTAGCCGGCGGCGTCACCACCGAAGAAGTCCCCGAACTGCTCCCGCCACATCCCACAACCACACTCAACACCACACCAAGAACACCAAGCCGAACCACAATCGAATTCATCGGAAGTATCTCCATCTGTCAGGTAAACGTTTCCTGCAGGAGCATCCCTTCTATCTGACTCGCTGAATCCTTGTCAACTGCTAGCGAAATCACAAGCATCCCGCCTCAACGACCCCAGCAAACGTTTCCAACTCACCCGCCTACTTCTTCGCCGCAACCTTAGGCGCAACTTTCGCAACGCCCTTGCCCTCCACCACCGTATAAATCCCATCGATCCCCGGCAGCGTCACCATCTCCACCAACCCACTCGGCCACCGCACCTCCACCGAGTCGATCTTCGTCACCGCACCCAGCCCAAAGTGCAGCCGCGGGTCCGGGCTCGATGCAAAGCTCCCGCCGCTGATCACATCGCCACGCTGCGTAAATCCATTCGCCTTCAAATACACCGTCGTCCCCACCGCATCCCGAGGACTCTTCGCCCCACCCACCAGCTTCATCTCCACCCAATGATTCTTGTTCGTATCCACATTCCGCAACAGCGTCGGTACCCCGTCCATGTTGTTGATCACCACGTCAATCTTGCCGTCGTTGAACAGGTCGCCATACGCCAGTCCCCGCCCCACTCCCACCGTCGCCAGCCCCGACCCTTCCACCGCCGGCACCAGCTTCAGCTTGCCCTCCACGTTGTGGAACAGCAGCGGCCTCTCCGCCCAGCTCGTTCCCCAATTCATCTTGTCGACCGCCGGGTACACATGCCCATTGGCCTCCATCAAATCCAGCCAACCATCGTTGTCATAGTCGAAGAACGCCGTCCCCCAACCCAGAAACGGAACCGTCGCATCTGCGATCCCCATCGCATAACTATCGTCCGTAAAATTCGCGTCCCCATCATTGCGATAAAACGGCTTATAGTCGTCCGAAAACGTAGTGTTGTACAAATCAATCCGCCCGTTATGAGAGATGTCCCCTGCAGCGATTCCCATGCTCGCCGTCTCTCGTCCCGACTCGTTCAGCGCATATCCCGACGGATAACTATCGTCTTCAAACTTCCCCTTCCCATCATTCAAATACAGATAGTTCGGCGTCGAATCATCCGCCACCAGCAAGTCCACCTTGCCGTCATTATTCACATCGATAAACAGCGACGCGAGCCCATAATAATCCGCCGAATCCTCCACTCCCGCAGCCTTGCTCACATCCGTAAACGTCCCGTCCCCATTGTTGTGGAACAGGTGATCTCCCTCGCCCTTCAACCCCCGAGGACCGCACATCACCGGCACTCCGCGAAATCCGCACGTCTGAAAATTCACCGCCGCCGACCCCGACACCGGAGGATTCTTCAAGTCATAATGCACATACCCGGGCACAAAAAGATCCAGCCGCCCATCGCCGTCATAGTCGCCCCAGGTAGAACCCGCCGACCAGTTCCCCAGCGTCACGCCAGCCTTCTCCGCAACGTCCGTAAACGTCCCATCGTGGTTGTTGTGATACAGCCGGTTCTTCCCAAAGTTCGACACAAAAATATCCGGCCAACCGTCATTGTCATAGTCGGCAATGGCCACGCCAAAACCCCAGCGATCATTGGCCACGCCGGCCTTCGCCGTCACATCCGTAAACGTGCCATCGTGATTATTGTGGAACAGCGCTGCATGCGGAGGAGTCGTCTTTCCCGACAGCGAATCGTACGTCGCCCCATTCACCAGATAAATATCCATCCACCCGTCATTGTCGTAATCGATCAGCCCCACGCCCGATCCCACCGTCTCCAAAATCAGCGGCTTCTCCGTCGTCCCCATCGTGTGATGCCACGTCGCCAGCCCCGAACTCTTCGCCACGTCCATAAAGATCATCGGCCCGGTCTTTACAAACCCGCCCGCCGTAATTGGCCGATGTTCCGCATCCAGCACCGCAGCCCGAGGAGGCCCCGTATTCACCGTCCCCATCCCCGACGCCATCTGCCCACCCTGCGCCGGCGCGGCACCAGGCGTTTGCGCCCGCGCTCCACCCGCCAGCAATGCAGCCACGCACGCCGCACCCAACCAACGCCTTCGCCAAGCACTCAACAGAAACACCCTCGCCGCACTCTGGAACATGTTCAACTTCGCCCTCGAACTCGTTCCATTATGCGCGATGCATCCAACCACTTCCCAACCGGCTATTTCCCATCGCCTTCCAGCGCCGCCTCCGGCCAACCATCCTTCCACCCCAGCGTAGAGATATGCAGCGCCGGCCGACCATTCACCGCGCTGTACGCATGAAACACAATCAAGTCCTCATGCGGCAACCGCAGCAGCGATTCGCCCCCCGGCCCCACCCACTTCGCATTCGCCACCAGCAGCGGCGACCCTCCTCCATCCGCCATCGCCCTGCCCTCGCGATCCACATACGGCCCTGTCACATTCTCCGAGCGACCCACCATCGTCCGGTATGTGCTCTTCGTCCCTCGACAGCAAAGGTCCCAGCTCACAAAAAGGTAATAGTACCCTCCATGACGAAACACAAACGGAGCCTCCACCGCCTCCGTATCCGGCGGCAGATCAGGATTCCTAACACCGGCGTCAGCGCCAGCCTCCGCCGACTTCCCACGCGACGCCAGCGCATACGTCTTCGTGTCCGCAGTCGACAGCAGCCCTGTCTTCCGGTCCAGCTTCCGCATCTTGATCCCCGACCAGAAGCTCCCAAACGACAGCCACGCATCGCCCTCCTTATCGATCACCAAGTTCGGATCAATCGCATTAAAGTCATCCTGCACAAACGACCGCAGCACCAGCCCCCGATCCACCCACTTGTACTTCGGACTCGTCCGGTCCAGCGTCTCGTTCGTCGCCAGCGCAATCCCCGACGTGTTCTTCCCAAACGCAGAGAACGCGTAATACAAGTGATACTGCCCATCAAAAAAAGAAATATCCGGAGCCCACAACTCAGACGTCTTCGGACTCATCTCCTGGATCCACTGCGGTATCGAAGGAAACACCTCCCTGCACCGCGTCCACTTCTTCAAATCATCCGAGCAGCGAATCGGAAGCTGCGGCAGATTCTGCGTCTTCGGCTTCTCGCGTGCACCTCCTCCCGGAGGCGCTGGCGGAGGTGGAACAAACGATCCATCCGGCCGCGTCGGGAACGCCGCGCCCGTCGCGAACACGTAATACTTCCCATGGTCCTCCGCGATCGAAGGATCATGCGTCCCCCCAAACTGCCCACTCAACTCCAGCGCCTGCGGAGCCTTACCCGGAGCCTGTCCCACCGCCGCCTGCCCCACCGCCAATAGACTCACCAGCGCGCCCATCGCCAACATGCCCGTCCAACCCATCACTCGCTCTCTCATCCAGCCCTCTCCTCCGTTCACCCACCATTCAACCTCGCAGCCCGGCAGGTAAACCTTTTCCCGAGTGAGTCTATACCATTCACCTGCTCTCTCGAACCCCCTCCGCCCCACCCCCTTTCCATCCCCTCCACCACTCACAAGCTGCGCCCCGCCGCACCTCTCCCGGGATCAATAAAATAAGTTGCAATTGTCTATACCAATCACCCCAAAGCTGTCTATGATTAGGTCTCCACAAATCGGGCGCAGCGAGACCATCCCCGGTCGAGCCTCACCCGCTTGAAAACGAACCACTGTAGCTTCAAAGTAGCTTAAGTCACGCGGTTTGCAGCCCGAAAGTGTGCTGAATACACCTCAAACGCACCCGTTTTGGATAGGAAAAGAGAGCTCGTGAAGACCGATCCCCCCCTCACCACCCGCCGAGCCTTCCTCGCCTCCGCAGCCACCCTCACCGCCATAGCCGCCGCCCCGCATCGACTTTTGGCCCAGAATTCTGCACCCTCCCCGCTCGCAAGCGACCCCATGCGCCCGCAGTTTCATCTACTTCCAGCCAAAAACTGGATGAACGACCCCAACGGCCCCATCTACTTCAACGGCCACCACCACATGTTCTTCCAGTACAACCCCCTCGCCGCCGTCTGGGGAGATATGAGCTGGAACCACGCCATCAGCAAGGACATGCTCCACTGGACACTCCTCCCCCTGGCCTTCACCCCAACTCCTTCCAGTCCAGACAGTTACGGCTGCTTCTCCGGCTCCGCCCTGGCCGTCGGAGCCCGCGTTTACATGGTCTACACCGGCGCCGTCAAAAGTTCCCCAGCCCTCGCCACCATTCACCAGGACGGCGTACAAGAGTCCCAATGCCTGGCCTGGTCCGACGACCCAAACCTCCTCCACTGGACCAAAGACCCGACCCCCATGATCCCGCTACCTCCTGAAAACATGGCAGTTACAGGTTTCCGGGATCCGTCCGCCTGGCGCCAGGGGGACCTCTACTACATGACCGTAGGCTCCGGAATCGAGAACGTAGGCGGCTGCGTCCTCCTCTACAGCTCCAAAGATCTCAAACACTGGCAATACCTGCACCAACTCACCAGCGGCCACTGGAACGGCCACAAAACCCCCAATCCCTGCGACGACGGAGAGATGTGGGAGTGCCCAGACTTCTTCCCCCTCGACGGCCAACACGTCCTCATCTACTCCACCCTCGGCAAAGTCATCTGGCAATCCGGCCACCTCGACAAGGCAACCATGACCTTCAAGCCATTGAAAACAGGGGAGCTGGACCTTGGTGCTTTCTACGCCCCCAAGACCCAGCTAGACGCGCAGGGGCGCAGAATTCTCTGGGGCTGGATCAAGGAGCAGCGCTCGGACGACGCCATGCGAGCCGCCGGCTGGAGCGGCATGATGAGCCTACCCCGCGTCCTCAACCTCGACCCCGACGGGACCCTCCGCATCCAAACCCTCCCCACCATCTCCACTCTAAGAATCAGCAAGTTGCATCTCCAGGAGTCCCGAAGCGGCCTGCTCCTAACCCTCCCGAAAGCCACCGGAGAGGTCCTCTGCACCGCCTCCCCCGCCAAAGATTTCACCTTCACCATGAGCGCCCCGACAACCGAGCTCATCCACATTACCTACTCAGCCCAAAAGCACGCGTTCACCATTGATAACAAAGAGATTCCGCTCCAACCAAACGATACCCCCTCCCTCCACGCCTTCGTCGACGGCTCCGTAATCGAGCTCATCGCAGGCCAGCGCATCGGCTACACCAAACGCTTCTACTACCCAGAATCGACCGCACCAGATATCGTGGTAGTCGCGCACGCATCCGCCCTTCTCGACGCTTGGGAGATCGCGCCCATTTCAAACGACCGTTTGACCACGCCGCCACGCACCGCCTAAACACTTTCGAATCAGGAGAATCACTTGAACAAGTATCTATTGAAAGCAACCGTCGTAGGTGCCTTGGGTGGGCTATTGTTCGGGTTCGATACCGCAGTCATCGCCGGCACGACCGAGCAGCTCTCCAGCGTCTTCCACCTCACCCCGTGGACCCTCGGCCTGACCGTCTCCATCGGCCTCGCCGGCACCATCCTCGGCGCCATGACCTCCGGCGTCCTCGGCCAGAAGATCGGCGGCCGCGAGGCGCTCCGCATCATGGCCTTTCTCTACACTTTATCGGCGATTGGCTGCGCCTTTGCCTGGAATTGGGACGCCCTCATGGTCGCGCGCTTCATCGGCGGAATCGGCATCGGAGGCTCCTCCGTCCTCGGCCCGGTCTACATCGCAGAACTCGCCCCAGCCAAATGGCGCGGCCGCATGGTCGGCCTCTTCCAGATCAATATCGTTGTCGGCATCCTGCTCGCCTACCTCTCGAACTACATCATCGTGATGCTGCACCTGGGCGCAATGCAGTGGCGCTGGGAGTTCGGCGTCGCCATCGTACCATCGGCTATCTTCCTCATTCTGCTGTACGGAATCCCCCGCAGCTCCCGCTGGCTGGTCACCACCAACCAGACCGACGAAGCCCTCGACGTCCTCCGCCTCATGGGCTCACCCAACTCCGAAGCCGAACTAAGAGAAATCATGGAGTCCGTCCACATGGAGCGCGGCCTGAAGCCCGAGCCGCTCTTCAACGGCAAGTACAACCTGCCCATCTTCCTCGCCATCTCGATCGGCCTCTTCAACCAGCTTTCGGGCATCAACGCCCTGCTCTACTACTCCAATTCCATCTTCGCCTCGGCAGGATTCAGCTCCAATTCAGCAGCCCTGCAAACCGTAGGAGTCGGCCTGGTCAACCTCCTCGCCACCTTCCTCGGCATGAGCCTGATCGACAAGTTAGGCCGTAAGACGCTGATGCTAATAGGTTCAGTGGGCATGGTCGTGGCACTCTCCGGTGTAGCCGGGATCTTCTTCACCAACTCCCACCAGGGTCTGCTCGTCTGGTTTTTCATGCTCTTCATCATCTTCTTCGCCATCTCGCAGGGCTCGGTCATCTGGGTCTACATCGCGGAGGTCTTTCCCTCCCGCGTCCGCTCCAAGGGACAGAGCGTCGGTTCCTCCTCCCACTGGATCATGAACGCAATCATCGCGACCATCTTCCCCTATATCGCTGCGAAATCCCACGCCCTCCCCTTCGTCTTCTTCGCCGTGATGATGGCCCTGCAATTCTTCGTAGTCCTCTTCATCTATCCAGAAACCAAGCAACGCTCCCTGGAGCAGATCCAGGCCAACTTTGGCCTGTAAAAGACAGCAGATTTCAACTCCGCTTCTGTCGGCTTGCAACGGTCCTGACTGCCGCTATCGATAATGTCATATGTCGATCTACTCGAAAACTTTGACATGACATTTCTATCGCAGTAACCGTATACTTGCTCGGCGTTCAGCTTATGAATCTTCTATAGTTCTTCGCTTCTGCCCGGTAAGGAGGCTTCATGGTGTCCAGCCCGTCACTCCCGAATGTTGCCATCGGAGAGCTCCTTTGGGACCTCCTCCCTACGGGCGCACGTCTGGGTGGAACAACAACAAACTATGCGGTCCTCAGCGCGCGACTCGGTGAATTTTCCGCCCTCGTAAGCTGCGTTGGCGATGACGAACTAGGTCACGAAGCTTTGGAGCGCCTCTGCCTGCTGGCCGTCGACCCCGCGACAGACTCATACGCCAGAACACACCTGGATCTTAGCTGCGTGCAGACATCTGCCGACCTGCCGACAGGAACAGTCGCCGTCACGCTGGACGACGAAGGCCGACCGTGCTACGACATCGTGACACCTGTAGCATGGGACGCAATCACGCCCTCTCCAGCGCTGCTCAAACTGGCCGCCAGTGCCTCCTCCATCTGCTTCGGAACCCTGGCTCAGCGTCACGCGCTGTCGCAAAAGTCCATTCGCTCGTTCATCGATGCCGCACGTCCGGGTTGCATAAGAGTCTGCGACCTGAACCTTCGTAAGCCGTTTGGCAACGCAGCGATTCTAAAGTGGTGTCTCGCACATGCAGATGTGGTCAAAGTCAGCGACGAGGAACTACCTGAAGTGGGCCACCTTCTTGGTGAATCGACCCTGGCCATCGGCCTCCCCAATCATGATGGGGAAGAGTTGACCCATGCGGCCGGGGACGCTGCTGAAGTGCTGCTACGACTCGCGCCCCAATGTCGTTTAGTAGCCATCACACTCGGACCTCACGGAAGCTTGCTGGCAGATCGTTTCGGCACGCATCGCCATCACGGGATCCGCGTCAAAGTAGTCGACACCATAGGAGCGGGCGACGCATTCACCGCAGGGATGGTCCACGCCTACATGCGCCGCACTTCACTTGCACAGATTAGCAAAGTAGCAAATCTCTGCGGCAGCTTTGTGGCGAGCCAGCCGGGAGCAACCCCAAGTCTACCCTCATCGTTGCTCAAAAGCATTCGTGACACGCTCAATGAAGCTGGCTAGGCGACCTCACTCGCCTTCCAGGCCGACTTCATCTTCCTTGCCATGGCCGCGGCTCGATGCGCGAATGACCAGATCAAATCGCACAAGAATGTCCTTAACCGGCTGATCCGGCCGTTCCAGTCGCGACAGCATCATCGACATCGCCGCCGCACCCAACTCCGTGCAGTTCTGACGAATGGTTGTGAGCGGCGTCGGTAGAAATTTTGCGTATCGAACATCATCCACGCCAGCCATCTTGATGTCCCCGGGGATCTTTATCCCCAGAGAGATCAGCGTCTGCATCAGTCGTGCCGCGGTGACATCATTCGCACAAACAATGCCGTCCGGTTTGAAGCGGGCAAGCATCTCCTGCACATAGTGCGGGTCTTCAAAATCTCCGCTGATCACAGTACCGTGGGCGCCATGCTGCAACGCATACAACGCCTCGCGGTAGCCTGCCACGCGAGCATCCACCGTGGATGCCGAGTCGCGACGCAACGCGAAGATAATCCGTTTCGCGCCCGTCTGCGCCAGGTGCTGAGTGAGGATGTAGCCTGCACGATGATTATCGATGCCAACCAGATCGAAGTTGGATCGCCCCGGATACGACTCGTAGCAACGATCAAGCAGCACCACCGGGATTCCCGCGCGCTCAAGCATGGATCCAATCCTGCGGTTGGCCTCACCCATCGCCTGCGAGAACTCGGATGGCGCGAAGAACACACCTGCAACGCGCTGTGAGATGTACTGCTGGCAGAGATTCTCGACCACCTTGACTGAGTCGCTCTCCTGGCCAGTCGAGTGTCCCCACGTAAGCGAGTGAGATTTCGCGGCAGGCGACCGCATAATTCCCTGGCAGATCGGCTCGAAGATCTCCGTCGTCCCAAAGTCTGGAATGAGCAGACCGAACTGGAGAGCGTCGGGACGCGACGGCGATTCAACATACGTTCCAGAACCCGGACGACGCGTCACTAACTGGTCCCGCTGGAGCCCCTGAAACGCCTTCGCAACCGTGATCCGCGAAGAGCCGAACCGCTCACAAAGCAATGCCTCGCTCGGCATCCGTTCTCCCGGCTTGTAAACCCCAGACTGGATCTCCGCCAGGAGTTCCTCATAGATGGCGCGGTGCCGGGGAATTCCAGGTGACGCCCCATTCGCATCACCATCGGACGCTTTTTTGAGGGGTCGAAATCCAGAAACTTTGCGAGGATGTGCCATGGGTCCTTTGAAATACATCTGTCATAACAATGTTTTCTAGAGAGATGGTATTCCACAAATCGGCGACTGTGTAGTTCGATCCCGAAAAGATTGCTACTAAAGGATGAGACCCCTCTCCATCGAATGGTTGATCTTGAAGATTTGGGCGATCATCCTTATCGACAAGTCGTGCGAATAACGTATGATGGCGCCTGTTCGCTGCCGAATTCTGCTCCCCCGCTGCGACCAGGAAATCACCTCTTAGGAAGTCTCATGTCTCCCTCACGTTCTTCCGCAGTCTGCCTTCTCGCGCTCTCCGCTTTGCTCATGTTGGGCGCTTCACCGTCGCGCGCCCAATCCCCCCTCGAATCACAGAAGCAAAAGCCCCAGGAAGGGGCCCAGCCAGCAGCCAAGGGCGGCTCGGATACGGGTGGCGTGTTCCCTCCGGTGATGGACGCGAATCACCTCCCGATTACCGAAGGAGGCACCGTCAAAACCGGGCCGATCGTCTTCGAGGACATCGCAGCCAAAGCTGGCCTGACAAAGTGGCACCACACGATGGGAACCCCCAACAAGCAGTACATCATCGAAAGCATCGGCTCCGGTGTAGCTTTGCTGGACTACGACAACGACGGCTGGATGGACATCTACCTCGTCAACGGCAGCACGATCCCTGCAATGGACGGCAAGGCCACGCCACCCCATGCTGCCCTCTTCCATAACAATCACGACGGCACCTTTACCGATGTCACCGCGAAGGCCGGCGTCGCCAACGACCGTTGGGGCTTCGGCGTGGCCATCGGCGATTACGACAACGATGGATGGCCTGACATCTACGTGACAAATTTTGGCAAAAACCGCCTCTATCACAACAATCACGACGGTACATTTACCGACGTTGCGGAGAAGGCCGGCGTCACCCTCGGCAACTGGTCGACCGGCGCCACGTGGGGCGATTACGACGGCGATGGCAAGCTTGACCTGTTCGTACCCGGATATGTCCACTACGATCTCAACGCGCAGCCCAGCGACAGCGACAACCTGCCCCTCTCGTTCTGCAGCTATCGCGGCGTAAGGACCTACTGCGGCCCGCACGGCCTGAAGGGCGAGAGCGATCACCTGTTTCACAACAACGGCGATGGCACGTTTACCGACGTCAGCGAAAAGGCCGGCGTCGCCGATAAGCCCGGTTACTACGGTCTATCTTCCGTCTTCATCGACGTCAACAATGATGGCAAGCCCGACCTCCTGGTTGGCAATGACTCGACCCCAAACTATCTCTACATCAACAACGGGGACGGCACCTTTGACGACGAGAGCTATCCTTCCGGCTACGCTCTGGACAAGCAGGGTCGCGAGACCGCATCCATGGGAATTGCGGTCGGTGACTATCTCAACAACGGAAAGGTGGACATCTTCAACACCACCTTCTCCGATGATTACAAGGTGCTCTACCGGAATGACGGTGACGCCAACTTCACCGATGTCAGCGACCAGACCCACATAGCAGATCTCACCATCCCGTTCCTTGGTTGGGGCACCGCCTTTATCGATTACGACAACGATGGGTGGAAGGATCTACTGGAGGTCAACGGCCACGTCTACCGCAACGCCGACACCAATAACTGGGGAACGAGCTGGGCTGAACGGCCACTGCTCTTCCACAACATCGATGGCAAGAAACTCGACCTGGTGCCCGCGGTGGAAGGAACTGGCCTGGCAGAGGTGATGCCTTCGCGTGGCCTTGCTGCCGGGGACCTCTTCAATGACGGGCGCATGGACGCGGTGATCAACAACATGGATTCGGTTCCCGCACTGTTCCGCGACGTCGATCCAAACCACAACCACTGGGTCGGCTTCCATCTCGTCGGCGGTCCTAAGAGCCCGCGCGATGCCACCGGAGCGACGCTCTATCTCACCGCCAACGGCATGCGGCAGCGCGGAGACATCTTCTCCGGAGGAAGTTTCGAATCGACGTCGGACATGCGGCCGCACTTTGGAATCGGTTCAGCAACCAAGGTCGACTCGCTGGAAGTGCACTGGCCGAGCGGCGCTGTGGAGCAGTTTGCCGTACCCGAGATCGACCGTATCGTCACTCTCACCGAGGGTCAGGGCAAGCCTGTTGCCGCACCGAAACCCTGACCACGACGCCTCGCTTGTTCGACATAGAGATATGGCCTCCACCTTTTGGTGGAGGCAAATCTCAACCAGCTGAACTGCTGACAACGCATAGATCGACGTTGTAGCCTCATGTAGAATCCGTTATCCGACATAAGCAGTTTTGAGGTTCCTCGATGTTGTTTCGCCTGTTCTCCCACAAGCGCTCAGTTACCCTGATCTTCGGGGCTGCCGTTCTATCCGTAGGCCTCTCGATTCCGATGGCCGTCCATGCTGGGTCGGATACAAATACGAAAACAGACACCACCGTTGCGAACAATTCGGATGCGGCGCGTACGGCCTACAGCGAGAAGATTGCAGCACAGTACAAGAACCACTTCAGTGCCGACGACCCGTTTCTGCCGTCAAATATGACCACAGACAACGGCGAGTTCATCGACCCCCAAAGCTACCCTACCGCAGAGTACTGCGGACACTGCCACAAGGAATCGCATGCGGAGTGGCGGCAGTCCGTGCACTCGAACTCCGTTCGCCCGCTTTGGTATCTGCGCAACGTGAACATGTTGAACGATGAGAAGGGAATCAGTTTTTCGCGGCACTGCGAGGGTTGCCACAATCCAACCGCGGTAGCCGCGGGTGCGCTTACCGATGGAGCTTCGCGCACACGTCCCTACGACAAGGATGGCATCACCTGCATGGTGTGTCATTCCATCCAGTCGGTCAACAAATATGGCACGGGAAGTTACGTGCTGGCGGAGCCGGCCGTGATGGTAGATGCGAATGGCAAGCCAATCCATGGTCCGGTGTCGGACGAGGAAATTCTTGCGCATCTCGATCGCCACTCGGCTGCCGTGATGAAGCCTTTTTACAGCACTCCGGAGTTCTGCGCGGCCTGCCATAAAGCAGCCCTTCCCGCAATGCTGAATGGTTACAAGTGGCAGCGAGCCTTCACGGTCTATGACGAGTGGCAGAATACCTCGTTTGCAAAGGAGTCTCCGCTTCCCTTCTATCAGAAGCCTGTGGTCTCCACCTGCCAGACATGCCACATGAAACGCGAGGAGCTTACGTCACTGTCTGACCCCGGAGCGAAAGATGGAAAGCTTGCATCGCACCGTTGGCTGGGTGGAAACACCCTTATTCCGCAGTACTATCACTTCCACGAACAGGCGAAGCGCGTTGCCGCTTTCCTCAAGGATGGGGCCCTCAATATCGACATCTTCGCGATCGAACCGGACGCGTCGGCCGCAGACCAGGCAAACCTCGCAGCACCGCTTGGAGCGACGCCGTTTACGCTGAAGGCAGGACAACGCGTTACAGTCTCCGTCGTTATTCAGAACAAGGGAATAGGCCATTCGCTCATTCCTGAGCAGCGCGACTTTTACGAGTCGTGGGTTGCGTTCACAGTTAAAGATGCGGGCGGCAAGGTGATTGCAAAGAGCGGCTACCTCGAACCAAACGGATCGCTCGATCCATCGGCGCACAGCTTTACCAACCGACTGATCAACAAGCAAGGCAAGCTCAACGATCTACATCAGGTGTGGGACAGCCGTGTTCTTGCCTATAACAACACGATCCAGTCCGGGCGCTCGCAACTCGTGCGCTATGCGTTCACAATGCTACCCAACAGCGGCCCGGTGAGCGTTACGGCGGCCGTCCTGTACCGGCGCTTCGATCAGCACTTCATTGACTTTGTGATGAAGATGCCCGCGGGCGCGCATTATCAGGAGCCCATCGTTGAGATGGCCAGCACCACGCGCACCTTCAATGCAGGATTGAACCCTGCCACAAAGCCCCTCCCGGATGAAAATCCCGAGTGGATGCGTTGGAACAACTACGGCATCGCCCTGCTGGACGCTCAACAGTATGCTGCCAGCATGAGCGCCTTCGAGCATGTTGCAAAGCTTCGCCCAGACTATGCCGATGCCCAAACCAATATCGGCATCACGCTGATCCAGTGGGAAAAGTACAACGACGCTCTGCCCTATCTTCAGAAGGCGTTGGACCTTTCCAAAGACAACGCGCGTGCCCTCTATTACCTGGCGCTCGTGCAGCGCAATGAGGGTCAAGTGGATGAGGCGATTGCGAACCTCCAGAAGGTAGAGGCACAATTCCCGCAGTCGAGGGACGCCCACCGCGAACTCGGCTTCTCGTTTTATCAGGAGCATAAGTATCAGCTTGCGCGTGCGGAGTATCTGAAAGTGCAAGCCGTTGATCCCGACGATCTAGCCGCCCACTACAATCTCGCCATCATCTATCGGCGGCTCGGAATGAAGGGCCCGGCGAAAGTGGAGGCTGCAGCCTTCGCGGACCAGAAAAACGATCCAACTGCGAGCACCTTCGCTCTGGAATACCTTCGCAAACACCCCGAGAGTGCGCAGGAGAGCGTTCCTTGGCATGTCCACGATCTCGATCACCATGGAGCAGACGAGCAGCAACCAGCACCTCCTGCGGCTGCAGTTGCGACAGCAGCAGGCGCAAACGTTGTTCCTGGTGGAAAGTGAAGATCAACGTGCGAACTTTTCTCCGATCTGTACTGATCTGCGCGGCGACGGGCTGCGCTGTCCTCGCGATCGCAACGACTCAGCCCTCTCCCGTTGCTGCGAACTCGAAAGCGAAGGCCCGTGGCGCGGAAGTGTTCGCAACCCACGGTTGCGCCCACTGCCACGGCCCAGCCGGTGTCGGCGGCATCAAAGGCCCTGACCTGCAACTGGTGCGCAAGCGCCTGAAGAAGGGACAGATCCGCCATCAGATACATGACGGCGGAAAGAGTATGCCGGCGTATGGTGACATGCTCACCTCCCCGCAAATCAACGACCTCATCGCCTATCTTCGTGCTAAGCGCAAGGTGATTGTGGTTGCATCCAGGCCCCCCGCGGCTCCACCGACTCCCGAGCAAGCTCAGTCTGATCCCAACTGATCTCCTGCGCGCTTCAATGTACGACGTCCTTAGTGCAGCAACTTCCCCTTACCTTCAACCAGCTCCATCATGCGATCAACGCCATCGCAGAGAAACTGTTCACTCTCGCCATTCGGCCAGCGCACAGCGATACTTGCAATCCTGGTCTCAGCGCCTAGCCCAAAGTGCAGGCGAAGGTCACTGCTGCTGTCGAAGCTTGAACCACTCCGCACCTCATCCACCCAGCTGCGCTTGGTGCCATGCAAAGTAACACGCGAGCCAATCGCCGAGCGATTCGACTTCGTGCCCGTCAGCTTCAGGCCAAGCCAATGATTGCTGTTCTTCGCCTCGTTGACCAGCAGCAGCGGTCGGTCACTTAAATTATTTACAACTGCCTCAAGCCGCCCGTCATTCCATAGATCCGCAATCGCAAGTCCTCGACCGGAAAATGGCTCCGTCAGGCCTGGTCCTGATGTCTTCGATAGATCCTTGAATTTGCCATTGCCCAAATTCCAGTAGAGGAAGCGAGGCTCCCTGTAGGTCGCACCCAGATGGGCCGAATCAACCTGCGGATAGACGTGCCCATTCACCACCAGCAGATCGGGATAGCCGTCATTATCAACGTCAGCAAACATCGTTCCCCAGCCCAGATCCTCGAGGTTGACGCCAAGACCTGCAGCGAAAGTATTGTCGGTGAACGTACCATCGCCATTCGCGTGATACAGGGTCGCCGTATCATCTGAAAAATTAGTCTTGAAGAGATCAAGGTGGCCATCACCGTCATAGTCGCCCGCCGTAGAACCCATGCCTGCCTGCTCGCGACCGTCTTCATTAAACGCAGCGCCTGCATCCTCCGCAACGTCAGTGAACGTCCCGTTATGGTTGTTGCGATAGAGAATGGCCGGCGTAGAGTCACACGCCACATAAATATCCGGCCAGCCATCTTCGTTGTAGTCCAGCGTGGTCACAGAGAAGCAGTAATGGCCCAGCGTCTTCTGGATCCCGCTGGCGACACTGACGTCCCGGAACTTGCCATTACCCTCATTATGAAACAAAATATTCGGCGCGCTAGGCAGACCTCGCGGACCACACATCACAGGCGTTCCCTTCCAGATGCAATCCGCCTCGGAGCCAGGCTCAGGCGGATTCGCAGCGTCGAAGTGCACATAATTTGCGACCATCAAATCGAGTTTCCCGTCGCGATCGTAGTCGACGAACGCGCAACCCGTCCCCCACTCCTTGCCCGTACCCGCAACCCCAGCCTGTTCCGCAACCTCACGAAATGTTCCATTACCCTGGTTATGAAACAAACGATTCTTCCCATACCCCGTGACATAGATATCGTCGTAACCATCATTGTCGTAGTCCCCAACACAAGCCCCCTGGCCCCATGCTGTCGAAACCAGCCCAGCCTTCTCCGTAACATCGGTGAAGGTTCCATCGTGATTGTTGTGGAAGAGGTGGCTCGTTGGTGCGGAATCACCCGGATGCATTTCGGAAGCGAGCTTGGTGCCATTCACCAGAAAAATATCCGGCCAGCCGTCCCCGTCATAGTCGAGAATCGCCACACCCGATCCGGTTGTCTCAACGATGTACTTCTTCACCTCAGGATCCCCATTGACGTTGAGGACGTTGATCCCCGCCTTCGCCGCAACGTCAATAAACCACGCAGGCGTAGGGTGTTCGGCACTAGCAGCATAAGGCGTCTTCGCCGCAGGAGACTCCGCAGCAGTGCGCTTCTGCGCCACCAGCGTAACCGGCAACACGAGCGCGTAAGCAAGCAAGAGAGCCATGAAATATCCCATCACACCCCTGCCCCCGCAGCCTTTTTCATCTCCCTGGATCCCGGCTTCGTAGAAGCCGAAGCCCCACCCATCGCAACCGTTTTCAGGATCTTCCCGCCTTCTTCGATCACATACAGATGGTTCGCCGCGAGGTCATGCAGTACGTCCTTCACCCCGGAGGGCCATGCAATCTCGACCACGTCCGCCTTCACCGCCTGGTCCAGGCCGAAGTGGATGCGGAGGTCATTCTGTGAGTAGTAACTACCGCCGCTTCGCACCTCATCAATCTGCCGCATAGGCTGTTTGCATACACCCGACACAGCTTGTGGTGCAGTCGTTGCGGTTACAGTAATGCGAGCACCGATGGCCGTACGATTGCTCTTCTTGCCCACCAGCCTGATCTTGATCCAGTGGCGTTCCGCCACGGAATCGCAACGCAGCAGCTGCGGAACAGCATTCACGCAGTTGACGACAATGTCCATATCGCCATCATTGTCATAGTCTCCAATCGCGCATCCGCGTGCTGGCACAGCGGCCGTCATTCCCGGACCCGCTTGGCTCGTCACATCTTCGAACTGCCCATTACGCAGGTTGCGATAGACGTACTTGTGTTCCGCGTACGGGGCATCAAGATGCGAGCCATCGACTTCGGGATACACGTGGCCATTCGAAATGAAAATGTCGAGCCAGCCATCGTTGTCCAGGTCGATGAAGGCGACGCCCCATCCGAGATAGCGGGTGTTGATCCCTATGCCCGAGAGATACGTGTGATCCTCAAACGTCCCGTCGCCGAGATTCTGGTAAAGCGAATCCGTATCTCCCGCGAAGTTCGTTTTCACAATATCCAGAAACCCGTCGCGGTTGAAGTCGCCTACCGCAACTCCCATGCCCGCCTGCGGTTTTCCGTCAGGAGAGTAAGCGATGCCCGCCTCAATCGCAACATCCTTAAAGGTTCCATCCTTCTGATTCTGGTAATAAGTTGCTGCAGTCGAATCATTCGCAACGTAGATGTCGGGCCAGCCATCGTTATCCAGATCGGCGACTGTAACCGACAACCCATAGGTTCCAATCGTGTCCCACATGCCCGCTTTCTGGGACACGTCGGTGAAGGTTCCGTCACCATTGTTGTGATACAGAATGTTCTTACCGCCTTCAAGTCCGGGCGGTCCGCAGGCGACCTGGATGCCCTTATACGAGCATCCCGCGGCTTCCGGTAACG